>NZ_JMDX01000026.1:0-39893 GCF_000935845.1 Paenibacillus sp. E194 | reverse complement strand
GTAGCCGAATATGAATGGGAGGATAAAGAGAAAAGTCACGACTCTCCTACGGTGGATGAAGCCGAAGAAATCTCCATTCCTCTACATGAGGAGCAGGCACACCGTGAACGGCAAGCTGAGTCGGATGAGTTGAAGGGTCGAGAGCAGGAGCAGGTGAAAGACAATAAGCGGCCGATTCCAGCATATTCGACGTTTACATGGCTTCATGCCAATACGGTAAAACGTGCAGACGGAGCAAGCAAGCAGTCTGGTTCACTGCTTAGCTATATGAATCAAAAATCATTAACGAGCCAGCCTCGCGGTCCGAAAGATCCAGCTCAAGATCTATTGCTCATGCAAAGGGAGCGGGCAAAACGTGAACAATCATCTACCGACAAATCATAATGCTGTGGGACTACAGCTAACGGAGAACACGTATCGAGAAATGGTAGGGCATTGTCTGCGAGAGAAGCCATTAGAAGCTTGTGGACTGCTGTCAGGAAACAACGGGCTTGCTAACCGCTGCTGGATTATCGATAATATTGACCGTAGTCCGGTATCATTTACGATGGATATGGAGCAACTGGATCATGCATTGAAGCAAATGGAGCGTAGTGGAGAACAGATCATCGCCGTATTTCACTCTCATCCAGCCTCTGGTCCAAACCCGTCCGTCTTCGACATTGAGCATGCCGTATATCCGTGTTCGTACATCATTGTATCTTTGTCACGGCTTCGTCCTCGCGTACGCAGTTATCGGATTGAGGGGAGCCAAGCACAGCCAGAGTCAATAAGAATTGTAACACATAGCATGAAGCATGATGCGCTCTAAGGAATCGCATCATGCTTCGTGTTGTTTCATTCGTTTCAGCTATTCAACTGGTTTGCGGGAGACAAGGACCAGCAATTACAGCAAGGACTGATAAATGTCAGCAATGAAAGATAAGCCGGCTGTGTTAACAGCGCCAGTTGTGAAGTAGTTTGTCACTTGGAATTGGAATACAAACTGTACGCTAAGTGCAATCGAGATTAATCCAAGCGAAGCTGGAATCGTATAGAAGCGCACATTTTGCCAGTTATATGGATTCGCAACATCTGTAGTTAAGCCAGTAGTTGGATCCAAGGAGCCTCCAATCAATGGCACATTCAGTCCAGGAACTGGGAACAAGCTGATTTGCAATGGGCTGAAAGCTTGAATCTGTGCAACCACAGCATTGTCGGCGAATACAGCCATCGCAATGACAAAGTCAGCGGCAACTCCAATAGTAAGTGGAATTGGTACTGAAACAGTAGCAAAACCGTGCGTTTCACCTGGAACGAATGTGGCTTGTGACCAGATGAATTGCGGATTTGGAACTGCTGCAAATGGACCGTTATCATTGTCGAATTTTGTTATTTGAGGCCAAATACGCGGTGCGTTCCCTACGTTCACTACGTTAGGCGCTGCACCTGCCAATGCTAGAGTCGCTGCAGTTGCGCTTGTAGGAGCAGTAACTACGTTAGCTGTGCTGCTTACGATCCGTTGAATGGGAATAAGAACCATATTAGTAAACCTCCCCTTCATCATATGAGCGAAAGAACCCGCTAGAATTCTTTCTACACTGTTAATGTATGAAGGGGACTCGTCATAAGATTGGATGAATTACTAGATTCATTCGTACAAACTTATGTAAACATACTCGTCATTCATGTAGTTTAGAATAGAACAATTATGGATGAACAGCAGTTCGGAAGCTGATACTGCTCGGATTCGCGGCAGGGAACTGCTTGCCGTCTGCAAGTACATAAGCGTGTATGTGCAGCGGAGTGATGAGGTGATTGATATCGCATTCAATATAAATATCTCTTATGTCAGACCAGATGCGTGGAGGAAGTAGAAGGGGCTGGACAGGCTCAATCCGGTACTCCCCGTTTTTGCGGCCGTACGAGAACCAATCATCCCGATCAAATTTCCATCCCGTTTGCTGATTGCCTTTCTTATGGAGGCCATATACCAGAGCATGCTGAGGGGGTATAATTTTCCCGCTCACCACTGAGAATTGGCTTGGAGATAGTGTTAGTAAAATATGAGACAACGACACAGGCTGAGCTGAAATATTGCGAAATTTGATATGGGTAATCAAGCAGATTCTGCGCGTCTCCAGATCAACATCGGCTGCAGTTTGCAGGATCACATCAATGGAAGTTTCCGAATTATTCATCATCACAAGCTCCTCCTTAGCGTAGGTTCGATATTTTGAATACAATCCGTGATAATTGTTCTTTCATGCCGCTTCGAGCTACTATCTTATCTTCTTTCTTCATTAATAATGTATTCTTCTTACTAAGCTCCTGAATGGCAAGGCGCACTTGAACTTCCTCCTGCAAGGCAGCGATTCGTTCAGTCAGTCGATCCGCTGTGGCTTGCCGCTCTGTCTGGATATGCTTCAATTGGAGAAGTTCCCTCTTTCTTGTTCTGCAACATTCTCTCATGTGTGCGATAGAAGCGATGACTGCTTCGGCTGAATCGATACTGTGAGTGAGTTCGCGCCTTGATCGGTAGCCCTGTATGACTGCAGGTGCTGCAAAACCAGTGAAGTCAGGCGTTGTCTCCTCGTCAGGAGCAATCCATACTGTAGGACCATCGCGACCTAGCAGCTTGTCATACATACATGTCCATATAACAGGACATGGAATAGCTGTTGTATATAACTCGCTCCATTCTTCTTGATGGAAACTATATTCAATGCGGAACAGCAGATCTTCTGTTACCCAGCTTAAGCAATACCGCCCTTGATCGTATGTACATATGACCTGTGTTGCAGGAGTGGGGGGGATGATTGTTTGGTTATGAGCCGTCAATGACCATTCCTTTTGTTTATTCCATTCATATGCTGTAAATAAGAGCTTGTTCCCAATGCGCTGAAATAGAAACATTCCAAATCGTCCTTGTACAGAGTAGAGTTCATAGGCTGCAAAATCGTCCCTTGATTCCAGAGGGGCAGCAAGCAATGAAGGCGAAGGCAGCCACTGGCTGGATACTGTATGGAAAGATTGCAAGAGCAGACGCAGTTGCTGATGCGGAGGCGCTGCCGTAATTAATGCAGTGCACAGCCAGATATGATCTTGATGCGAGAAGAGACGAAGGGAATGGATCTCGTCGCCATCATATAGGATGTCTGCGGTTGACCAGTGAATGCCAGATAACGATACATGCTCAATACGTGAACGGTATTGAATCACGGCATGAAGCTGATTGTGGCAGTTGATCAGTTGAATATGCAGGACGTGCTTGAACAGGCCTGCTATTTCGCGCTTGTGCGTCTGAAGTGAATAGGGATTGATTGAGACATGAATGAGCTGGTCATCCCTATTCACATACATGAGATGAACATAATGTGCGTCATCCTGACACACGCTGAACGGACCGGCCGCATCGTGGTATATCACCGGCTTAGGGCATTCAAGGAGACAATGCTCCTGTGGTTCGAATAATAAGCTGCCGTCTCTCATCTGCAACGAGGAGAAATGATATCGGTTCGATAACAACATACGAGTCATCGGATTACACCCCCTAGGTTCGCACAAGCTCTTCATTTCAATGTATTCAATCATCTTCACATCTAGGATTGAAATTCTCGCTCGAACATAGCGAGTCCCATTTTGATCGTGTAGGGAAGAATGTTTATACCAAGTTCGTTGAATCGCATATAGTGATATACGGAGGTGAGTAAGGTGCTTGCATTTTGGGAAAAAATTATACTTCCACTTTTGCAATCATTTGGTGTGAAGAGAATCGTAGAGATTGGTGCGGAGCATGGTTTGAATACGAGCAACTTATTGCAGTATTGTCGTGCGGTGAATGGTGAATTATTTGTTATAGATCCAGCACCGAGATTTGATATTCAGCAGTTTAAGATGCATTTCCACAAGGAATTTCATATGCTGCTGGACTATAGCTTAGAGATTCTTCCGCACCTGAAGCAATTTGATTGTATCCTGATTGATGGGGATCATAATTGGTATACCGTATATCATGAACTGAAGTTAGTTGAGATAATGGCTCAGCAGCAGGAACGGTTCCCGCTAGTTTTTCTGCATGACACACAATGGCCGTATGGTAGAAGAGATATGTATTATTTCCCGGAATCGATTCCCGCAGGTTTTGTGCACCCTTATGCGAAGATGGGGATGGTATCAGGTCAATCGCAGCTCGTTCATGGCGGAGGGGCAAACAATTTACTGAATAATGCACTCTATGAAGGGGGAGCTCGCAATGGCGTGTTGACTGCTGTTGAGGACTTCTTGCAGCAGACGCCTTGGTACGTTAGCTACCATCAAGCCTTGTCCAATAGCGGGCTAGGTATTATTGCACCGAAGCACCCATCGATCGATATGCATGTCCAAACGATTCTGGCAGCTTCGGGATTATAGTAGCATAGGGTGTATTCTAGCCGCAGATAAAAGGAGAATCTGTGGCTAGAGATACATAGAAAGGTTGCATATTACAGACCAGATTGTTCAATAATTCGGCGTATTTCGCGATTGAAGAAATGTTGTGTTTCTGTAATGTCTGGCATAATGATGCCTAGTCCGAACTGGCTGCGTACGCGATGCAGCTGGAGCGGGATTTGGGCTTCCTTCATAAAATCTTCTACCGCAGTCAATACTCCGTTACGATCTCCATTTTCATATGCCGCGTTGTGGACAGAATCATTATGTCCATTGTCTACAAGCTCATTGATTCCTGGCAAGATCCCTTTCTTAGCGCTCGGCTTCCGGAACTCCGCCGGAATTGATTCAGGGAAATAATACATATCTCGCCTGCCATAAGGCCATTCCAGATCATGAAGGAAGATGATCGGGAACTTCTTGATGCGCTCGAATTGCTTCAATTCGTTGTACACGGTATACCAGTTGTGATCCCCATCAATAAACGCGGCATCGCATGTGTGAATATGAGGCAGGACTTTCAGGCTGTAATCTTGAACGAGAAGAAATTTATGGACATATAACTGCTTCATTCGTTCAATATCGAACAAGGGAGAGGGATCGATAGCCACAAGCTGACCGTTCTCCATCGGCTTTACATATTCGAGCAAATTAACGGTGTTATATCCTTGGGCACATCCTATTTCTACGATCACTTTCGGCCTTGTCAGCTGAAGGATAGGATGTACGACCTGATTCCAGAAATAAATCACTTCTGTTGCCTCCCATGATCACCACGTTTTGTACGTGCGAATGAAATCCTCGATTCTATTGGAGAGAAGGAGGGGCCAAGCGACTGTGATGTACTCCAGTGGCCAATTCCACCATGCAATACGCTGCAAATCGTCAATGATGGAAGGTGGGAAGCGATAACGAATCACACGAGCCGGGTTGCCGCCGGCAATCGCATAAGCAGGAATGTTCTTCGTAACGATGCTCTTTGCTGCAATGACTGCACCATTGCCAATGGATACTCCAGAAAGAATCAGCGAGTCGAAGCCAATCCATACATCGTGGCCAATCGTAACATCACCCTTTGTTTTGGGATGTCCAAGGAAGCCTGCTGCATTGGGGAATATGGGGTTGAAGGGGTAGGTAGTAACCCAGTCCACGTTATGTTCTCCGCCCAGCATGATCGTCGTATTCGAAGCGAATGAACAGAATTTTCCGATCGTTAATGTTGCTTTCTCACCCCATGTGAGTACGTTAGGGTAGCCGTAGGACCAATCACCGATTTGGTATTGTTGATAAGCTGGATTTTGGTTCAAAAAGTAGCTCATCAAAGTTCCCCTCCCCTATAACTGTTAATGCTGGTGATAGCTTGCAGCTCTCCACATGTCCAAGTATTGCTGGAGCGAGCTAATCATCTCGGCAGGAACGGCATTGCCCTTAATGCCGATACCGATGACGGTATGAGGGAATAGCTCTTCCCCAGCATAATCGGTTATTACCGTATCAAATGGTTTCAATATGCTGGCGAATGCTTGCGGCGTGAAGCGCCAATAATCGGCTGGATAATCATGGATTGGAAAATTCATGACAGAGGTAATAATGGCAATGCCGTTCGGTTTTAAGATGCGATGAACCTCTTGCATGGCGAGACGGGGATCTTCCACATGCTCAAGCGTATCCAAGGAGATTACAAGCCCTGCTGTCTCCGCAGGGAGGTCAATATGATGGAGATCCAAGATCATATCTACACCTACACCAGGACGCATATCACAGCCGACATAAGGTTTGCCGTGGAAGAAGGGACGCAAATCAGCGAATCCTTCCTGACCTTGCACTTGATACGCTCCAAACTCATATACTGGCGCTTCATAGGGGAGAATGTCCGAACATATTTTTACTAAATTTTTAACGATTTGTCTCATTTTTTCACTCCTTATTCATGTACCATCACCTAAATCTAGTACTCACTGTATTCAGGGGAGTTAAGGATGTTGATTAGGCGTACATCCAATTGTTATTTCGCGCCCGTTTCTGTCAAATACACAGGCAAATTGGAACCTGTGCTAATACACTAATGTAAATGACCGTATCATCCGTAATGTGTATGGAGGGATCGAGTTTGAATATCATCCAGACGTTACACCAGATGTTCCGCTTGGAAGAGGAAGCATTTGTGTCGGAGCTATATAGACAGATATTAAATAGGGAGCCGGATTATCCAGGGTTAAGCCATTTTACTGCACTGCTTCGCGCAGGGCACACGAAGATGACCATTGTTACCCATTTCCTGAAAAGCAAAGAGTTGAAACAGACATTCGCTGGTGAAGTTGTCATCGATATGGTTGACCCTTCATATCGTATCTTTCATCGGATTTATAGCTTATTGACGATTGATCCGAACGAATTCCCGCATGAGCTGTACCGAGAGATGTTGTGCAGAGAAGTGGAGGACGGCGCCTTCCGGCACTATCACTTCTTGCTGAGACAAGGGAAGTCGCGAATGTCTATCTTAATGGGGATTCTGGTATCGCCGGAATGTCAGATGCTGCTACATGCCCCACAAGCCCCAAGACTTAATGGTCCGGTTGATTTTGGACGGTTCGAAATTATGGAATACCCTCCTGCCAAGACGATCGGCAATCGTGCGTCGGCTCCGCCGCTGCGGCGAAAAGTATCGATTGTAATCCTGACATGGAATGGACTAGAACATACGAAGCAGTGTATCGCTTCGCTTGCCCCGTTGGCTGCACATGAATTGGTTGATATCGTGGTGCTGGACAATGGAAGCACGGATGGAAGTGTGGACTATCTTCGAGGTCTGAAGTGGGTTACGTTAATTGAGAGTCCGCAAAATATTGGATTTACGGCTGGCAACAATTTGGCCATTGCTCATTGCGATCTAGACAGTGATATTCTGATGCTAAATAACGACATTCTAATTACGCAGGCAGATTGGCTGGAGCGCCTGCAAGAGACGGCCTTTCAAGCTCCAAATATCGGTGTTGTAGGCTGCAGATTGCGTGGTGAAGACGGGAAGCTTCAACATGCGGGGACGTATATCTTCGAGGATACATGCTGGGGACAACAGATAGGTGGATTGCAGACCGATATTCGTCAATATGAAGGTGTTCGCGATGTACAAGGGGTTGTATTTGCGTGTGCCTATATAAAGCGTGAGCTGATTAATCTAATCGGTTCATTGGATACCGATTATTTTGCGTATTTCGAGGACACCGATTATTGCTTGCGGGCATTAGCCGCCGGTTTCCGGGTTGTCTATGACGGGAGAGTAACACTCATTCATGCGCAGAATACCTCTACGAAGGTAAATAACGTCGATTTCAACCAATTATTTTTGCTCTCACAGGGTGTTTTTCATGCAAAATGGGGCCACAAGCTTGCCGGGGAGTATCATACGCAGCTGAATTGGCATTCTATTGTGAATCTGCCAAGCGGTTATGCGAATTCCTCCCGCAACCTCATGATTGCTCTCGACGAACAGCGTGTGAAGATGCATTATCGCTATGTATACGGACCTGGAACACCGTTCCAGACGAAGGAACCGAATATGAGCGATGATTACCGCGTGAATATATTTAGCATGCGCAAGCGGAATGAATCCGCAACAGAAGTGGTGTACGGACAGGGAGACGTATTCTTCAAAAATGAAGGCAGGTACAAGATCGGCTATACGATGCTGGAAGTGGACGGTCTGCCTGAAGAGTGGGTGCGTCAGTGCAACCGCATGAATGAAGTGTGGGTTCCATCCAGCTTCAATGTAGAGACCTTTCGCAACAGCGGCGTTCATGTTCCGATTCATGTTATCCCATTAGGGGTTGATCCAAACTTTTTCAACCCGAATATTCGTGCTTTCCGGTTCTCTGAGAAGTTTACATTCTTAAGTGTATTCGAGTGGGGGGAACGCAAAGCACCAGAGGAAATGCTGCGAACGTTCGCCAATGAATTCGCCTTCGATGATGTGGTGCTCGTCTGCAAAATTACGAACAAAGACCCAGAAGTGAACGTGCGTGCTGAGATTCGCAAGCTGAATCTGAAGCATGCAGAGTCCAAAATCATTATTATCGAAAATCAGACGATTCCCTCTTATTTGCTTGGCAGCTTGTATCGTTCAGCGGATTGCTTCGTGCTGCCCACAAGGGGAGAAGGCTGGGGAATGCCAATTCTGGAATCGATGGCTTGCGGCATTCCTGTTATCGCGACGGATTGGAGTGCGCAGAGGGATTTTCTGAATATCCAAACAGGCTTCCCGATCCAAGTAAAGCGATTGATTCCGGCCGTTGCGAAATGTCCGTACTATACAGGATTTCAATGGGCGGAGCCGGATTTTGAGCATCTCGCTCATGTCATGCGTTTTGTGTACGAGAATCAAGAAGCGGTTAAAGAGCGAAGTCTGGCCGTATCCCAGCTTGTGCTGTCGCATTGGACGTGGGAGAACTCCGCGAAGAAAATAGCGGAGCGGGTTCGCCATCTATAAGACATAAGGAACGCTTGATGACTATGTATATGAGGAGTGATCAGCATTGCGTTACGTTGTGGGAATTCCGTACGTGAACCGTAAGGATCTGCTGTATCGGGCCTTAGACAGTATCGAATTGTATTGGAAGCACACTTACGTATTGGATAACTCTCCCGCGCACGAATTGAGATATGATTCTGAATTGTCTCGGCGCGTAACTGTATATGAGCCTCCTGTACCGCTGACATTTACCCAATCTATGAATTGGTTCCAGAGGGTGGCTCTCGATCAGGGGGCCGATTCTGTGTTCTATATGCATAACGATGCGGAGGCTCATCCGGGTACGCCAGAAGCATTTCTGGGAGTGCTTGAGGGGTTGAAGAACAGTGGGCGGAAGTGGGGGCTTGCCTTAACGAACTTCGATGCGCTTGCAGCTTACAATATGGAGGCAGTTAGAGCAGTGGGATCATGGGACACGGTATTTAGCAGTTATTTCGCCGATATAGACTATCATCGCAGGCTCAGGTTGGCAGGATATGATGAAGTATTCACGGGCTTGCCCGTCGATCATCATGGAAGCTCAACGAGGAAGTCGGATGCTCGCTACAATTTTATCATTGATACGACTTGGCCCTTGTACGAGCGGTATTATGAGTTGAAGTGGGGCGGCAAAATGGCTGAGGAAACTTATAGGACACCGTTCAACCTTATGTAGTGGAGGAGATTGCCTTGCGATTGTCTGATGTAAAAGGCGCATACGATGCCATGTACAGTTTGGGGTCGAACTGTTATACGGCTCAACGGCTGGAACGCTATGGATTGCGGCCGTACAGTGGTGTCGTGGATTGGATGTACTCCAATTGGACACCTGGTGTAAGCTTATTGCTTCGAAATCGCTTTGCCAAGTTCATGTATCCGGATCATTTAGTGGTGGAGAGCATCATTTTTAAACGTCATAATTATTGCATATTAGATCGGGTGTATGGTGTTCAATCTGTTCATGATTTTTTGTACGCAGAACGTCGGAGAGGGATCGCGTTGAGATATCCGAAATTCATTGAGACGATTCAGCGGAGAATTCATCGATTTCTAGATAAGGCGGAGCATAGCGAGCGTATCTTCTACTTCCGATTGAATGCATCTTATGACGAGGCAGCGGAACTGGAAGCAGCATTGGCATCTCTTGTGAAGCATCAATTCAGCTTGCTGGTTGTAAATCCCGGAAACGAGCATCGGATCATCGACAAGGAATGGCCGCTTGCGAATACATGCGGATTAGAGCTGCCCATCGGATGGGATGCTGCTTGCGATCAAGTATGGAATGAGGTATTTGCCGGCATTCACTATCAAGTGGGAATAAGGAATTAAGGATATGCTGCATATGAAATAAGCCCCGCTCCGAGGTTCGGAGGGGGCTTATTTCATATGCATTCATTGCTGCAATTGAGGTGTCACGGCGTGAAATACCGTAAGCAGATTATGCATCACACGCGGCCAATTATAATGCTGTACCGTTGTCATGGCATTCGTTGTGAGATACGCGGCGAATTGCGGATCGGTTAATATGCGCAGGATCCCTTGCGCAACCCCGGCAACATCCCCTTTGTCTACAAGGATGCAATTCCATTCATTATGGCAGAATTCTTCATTTCCTTCCGCCTTCGTGGTCACGACAGGGGCGCCACAAGCCATAGCTTCCAATATCGGAAGCCCGAAGCCTTCGTGATAGGAGGTTTGGACAAATACTCCGCAGTTGGCATATAAGTAGGCAACATGCTGGTCATCTGGATGAGAGAAATGGCCATGAGGAATGCCATGCAGATGGGGAGGTTCTACGCCAAAGGTGACCATAGATGCTTGTGGCAGTCTGGAGCACACATCCTTCGCAGCTTGAACCGTAATGTCGAATCCCTTCAAGTGTTGGCTGCGGCGGCTGCAGGCAAGAATACGGAATGGGTCATAGTCATGAGTGCGATTCGGCTTATACAGGTCAGTATCAACTGCAATGGAAATGTTGCTTGCATGCTTCTGGAACCGCTCTAGCAATTGTCTGGTCGTCCAATCCGCTATCGTCAGTATATGCACGGGCACACGGTACGTATTGCGTACTCGCTCCTGCATATCATTCCAGTTCGGGTAATAGCTCTCCTCGATATCTTGCACCAGATATACTGGCACACCGTTGCCTCCGCGATTGCGGTCGCAGCTATGCCATACGGCAGCAAGCGTCTTCCACCAAGTGGCGACCTTAATACAGTTCATTGGCGTCAGGGCGCGCATCAAGGCTGGGTAATTGCCGAAGCGCCGTACGGGCACCTTGAGCGGGAACCAATTAGGCTGCTTATCGAGTGCAAATAATTGTACGTTAACCCCCATATCATGCAGGCGGTTGACCTGCTCGAATACGTTGCGGATGCCGCCAGACAATCCGGTCAGTTCAAGCACATATACAACTTCCAGAGGAGCTGTCATCGGATGATTTTCCCTCCCCATTTCATCCAGAATTTTTTTCGAGCTTCCATTTCTTTTTGTCTCCAATATGGATTCTTGTTCGCTTTTGTCGTGCCGCGGGTATACCCTTCCGCATGGATGGCACTAGCCGTTCCGCAATACACGACACGGGAGCCGTGAACCTTGGCGCGGTAACAGAGGTCAACATCTTCGAATGCTATGAAGAATTCTTCTGACAATAGTCCAATCTGATCAAGGAGCTGCTTGCGTATTAGCATTAATGCACCGGTTACGGCATTCATATCTTCTACGGCTAATGCAGGCTCATAATCAGCTGACTGTCGGCGGTAGCGGTGATCAAAATGCCCCTTCGCTGTCGGGATAACACCGCCATGCTGTATGGTCATATCAGGATAGAGGAGCCTCGCTCCTACGATGCCGATTGCTGCATCACTGTTCATGGTTGCAACCATATGATGGAGCCACCCGGGCTCGTGGAAGAACACGTCATTGTTGACGAGCAGAATATATTGTCCCTTGGCATGCTGGATGCCAGCGTTGACAGTATGGCTGAATCCATGATTATGAGGCTTTGCAATGAATTGCACCTGGAGCGGAGCAGCCCATCGTGCCAGTTCTTCTTGAATCGCGGCAGGACTGCCATCATCGACAACGATGATCTCGTAGGGCAGCTCATGTACGGTATGGATGAAGCTGTGCACACAATGTTTAACGAGATCGGTGTGATGGATCGTAGGAACAATGACGCTGATCATAGCGTTGCCATCTCCCTTTTTAACGCGCGGCTATTTCCGTCAAGCGATGAAGCATGCGGGCTGCGCTTGCTTGCCATGTGAATTGCTCCTTTACTGTGTTTCGACCGAGGGCAGCCTTAGCGGCTGCTTCATCCCGGTTCATATATACATGCCTCATCAGCTGTCTTAGATGCATATTGTCTGGAACTGCCCACAGCATTCTGGAATTCGTGGGGTGGGCGGGAGCGAACTTCTGGACGGAGATGAGGTATCCGTTCGCATCGTTGACGAAATCAAGATGAGCTGACCAGCGCGTTGTAATGACAGGGAGACCGGAGGCCATTGCCTCCATTACGGTTAAGCTCCATCCTTCTCCACGTGTAGGAAGCACATAGCTGTCGGCACTGTTATAGAGCATAGCTAACTGCTGCTCGCTCCAACTGTGAATCGCTGAGATGAGAATGACAGATGAGCGAGACTTTCCGGCTGTCTTGAAGGCGATAGCGTCAATATAGGCTTGCTGTCTGCCGATCTCCTCTTCAGTGGTTGCACGCGTTTTGATAATGAGACATACATCCTCGGACTCCGCGAACTCTTCAAGGAAGGCGGTAAGTAAGATATCAATGCCTTTGCGGTCATCGAAGGAACAGACGGATAAGAAGGTATAGCTTCGTTGGCCCGGAATAGGGAATGGGGGGTGACCGGGAGCAAACAAGTCCGAATCAATTCCGTAAGGCATGACGTGAATCTTGTGCACCGGGACTCCAGACCGGTGGAAGGTATCTCGATTGAAGGTGGACGGTACCCATACTTCATCCATATTGCTGCATCTTCGAGACCACATGAACGGCAGTCGGCTGCATTCGTACATCGTCATTCCGATTGAGTAATGGCGAATGTCCTTCACAAATTGGATCGCAGGGTAATGCGTAAATACGATATGGGGCTCTGGCAATGGAGTGTGCGATATCGCCTGCAAGGCCGCCTCGATATCGGGGGTCATAGGAACCCTGACTGTTTCGGAATGAACTGGCGTATAGTGAAACTGCACCCCCAGCTTCATCAATTCAAGCACGACATGCCGATTGGCCTTTGCATATCCTGTTGGTTCGTAGATGGTACCGATATTATGAAGAAACATCGAGTCGTATCCACCTTTCTATAAGAACGTGTCGTATCCGCGCTGCTTCAAGTGCTTCACCATCTTTTTTATATCCTGTGTTCGTTCTTTCGGACAGACGAGAACCACATCATCCGTGGCGACGATCACGATGTCTTCAATGCCTACCGTCGCGATTAACTGCTTTGTTGCACCGTAGATAATGCTTCGCTCCGTATCGATCCCCTCATGACGCCCATGAACGATATTCAGGAGTTCATCGGTCTGATGTATGCGCTCAAGTGCATTCCAGTTGCCGAGATCGTCCCAGCCGTAATGGACAGGAATCATGTAGATGGATTCACATTTTTCGATAACGCCATAATCAATGGATTGCTTCTTGAGACTACTGTATGCGGCAGCGAGCTGTTGTTGACCCTTATGTGGATCGTTTAAGAGTGTCTTCATATCTAGCAAGGAACGATACAGGTCAGGTAGGTGCAGATGGATTAGATGCATGATGGTTGAAGCTTTCCAAATGAACGTCCCTGTATTCCAATAGTGGCAGCCATCAGCGAAGATATTGTTCGCAACAGAAAGTTCAGGCTTTTCGATGAATTTCTCAACTGGGGTAAGTGGAGTGGATATATCGGTTGCTGCATTTCCGTTAGTAGGGCTGTTCTGTTGGATACGGATATATCCGTATCCCGTCTCAGGGCGTGTTGGCTTCACCCCCAAAGTAACGACACATCGTTCCTGATCTGCACGATAGACGGCGGTGCGCAGTGCTTCGTGAAAAGCATCAGGATCCGAAATATAGTGATCGGAAGGTAAGGTAATCAGAATGGGATCTTCGTCGTCTGCACTTAATTGAAGCGCAGAAAGACCGATGCATGCGGCGGTATCTCTAGCCATCGGCTCCACAATAATGTTCTGCAGCGGGAAGGCAGGAAGCTGCTTCCGAATAATAGGGATGTATTCTCTAAGGGATACGATATATATATGTTCCAACGGTAAATATTGAAGCATTCGCTGCACCGTGTCAGCGAGCATCGATTGCTGATGAAGAATCGGCAAAAATTGCTTCGGGTAATCTGCGCGGCTGAAAGGCCAGAAACGAGTTCCAGTTCCGCCAGCTAATATAACTGCTTTAACGGTCGTGATGTGAAACACCTCCTGAAAAACAGACAATGATGACAATCATGGGTTATTACTACATATGTACCTAACGTAAAAAAGGGCACGGCGATTGTCGGAGTGGATTTCTTGGGCGGAATGCTATAGTCTTAACAATAGTTCGATATCACGAGAAATTTGTTGCGTGTGATCATGAGATTGTAAGAGACAACAAGAGGTGAGAGGTATGCACGATATTTCATTAGAGCAGTGTATGGCATTGCGGGACAAGGAGGCAACGCTTGTTGATGTGCGTTCGCCAGGAGAATTCGAGGAATTCCGAATACCGGGAAGCATCAATATTCCCTTGTTCACGAATGAAGAACGGGCGGAGATCGGAACGATATACAAGCAAGTAAGTGTGGAAGCCGCCAAGGAACGTGGGTTAGAGATCGCGTCAGCCAAGCTTCCATCATTATATAAGCAATTCAAGGAGCTCCGAGGGACGACCATCATCTACTGCTGGCGGGGCGGCATGCGAAGCCGTACGATGGCTACTGTGATGTCGTTAATGGGATTGAAGCCATACCGATTGTCAGGGGGAATACGCACCTATCGACAATGGATACAAGAGTCGCTAGTGAACTATGACTGGCGAATACCGTGCATTGTCCTGTCTGGACATACGGGGACGGGGAAGACAGATATGCTTCGGCAGCTTCAAGCGGAAGGGTATCCCGTCCTTGATCTAGAGGAGATGGCAGGACATCGAGGCTCTGTATTTGGGCATATTGGACAAGTCCCGAACAATCAGAAGATGTTCGATGCGATGCTATTCGAGAAGCTGGAGGAGTTAAAGTCTGCGAGAGTACCTTGCCTCCTATTAGAGGCGGAGAGTCGTCGAATCGGGAAGGTCATACTGCCAGAATTCCTGATGGATGCGAAGAAGGCGGGAACGGTGCTTGATATCCAACTGCCGATACAGGTACGGGTTAAAAACATTGTGACAGAATATGAGCCATCCAAGCATCCAACTGCGATCCGTGAAGCATTCGCCCGGATTCAGCGGCGCATGCATACCCCACATGCGAACACAATTGCAGAAGCCCTTCGCCTAGAGAACTATGGAGAAGCGGTGTCGCTCATGCTGGAACATTACTATGATTCTAGGTATGATCATGCCTCGATGGGCTATGAAGGGCAGGTCTATTCCATTAAGGCTGAACATCTGGAAGATGCATTGAAGCAGATTCGGGCACATCTTGGGAGACCCGAGTAATAGAGGAAACAAAATGTGGGCTTCACCTTCTAGGGAAAGGTGAGGCCCGTTGTACGTGATAGGGCAGAAATGAGATCTTGAGCTGCCTTATCAGGAGAAAAGTGAGTGAGCGTATGGTGCATAGCAATTTGGCCCTTGTTAGACGCTTCTGCATAATTGGTTACGACATGTCGCATCTGGCTGCGCAGCGCGTCTACAGATGCCTCGGCCCACAGCTGATCACGCTGGTATCCTTGATAATAAGGCTGAGGCCTTACGGGTATGAGTTGATAGGGGATTAAGTAACTGTTATATTCATTTAAGAAATCAAGATGTCCACCCCAGCCGGTTACAATGACGGGCACTCCTCTCATAGCGGACTTCCAATACGGGATAGCCAACACCCTCTCCACGGCTCGGCAGTACAAATGCGTGACTGCTTCGATATAAGGCATCCATCTCCATCTCGCTGCGCAGTTCTAAATCAATATAGACCTGAGCAGGTTGATGTGTCAGCTGCAGTTCTCTCTTCCAATGCTCCAACATGTGATATACATCTGCAGTACCTGCTGTCTTAATAACGAGACATACCGGATCAGCCGCGGTAAATTCACTCCAGAAGGCTTTGAGCAAGATGTCGATTCCTTTGCGATCGATCCAAGAACATACGGACAAAAATCGGAATGGCGGTAAATGATTCACGTACTGGGGTGTATGCTCTGGTGAAGGAGGACGATAGGGTTCGGAGAGACAGGGCCGGACGTAATGCAGTGGTACGTTAACGCCGGATTGGCGGAATACATTGATATTATGGATGCTAGGCAGCAGTACGCCGCTCATCTGATTCGCCTGTGTAATCCAATTGTCTGGTATCTTCGACGTTTCCCAGTAAGTAAATCCGAATGAAGGCCGAAGCTTTCTTTGCCAGAGATCTGGGATGTAGTGGTATACACTAACACGCTGGCCAGCGCTGCGACGCTTTCTTAGCAAGTGTTCCAGTACAGATCGTTGCTCTGGGGGAAGTCCTACTTGCGATAGTCCTTGATAGGTTTCAAGGCTTACATCTACTCCGGCAGCATGCAATGCGAGTACATATTCTCTGGTTGCCTTGGCATAACCAGTGGAATCGAATACAGTGCCATGCCATCTTATTTGCGCCATTCTAATGTTCCCCTCCAATCTAACTATCGTCATTTTACTCTCAAGTATGCTTCATGCGTCACGGCTACTCCCACGAATCTTAGTGCGGAATGCAGCATAAGGATTAACTGATTGGCTGCATGCAACGAGATGCTGCTCTGAGGGAGTGTGGAACATGAGGATAATGATATGGTGCGCAAATTTAATATCAGCGGGAGGCGGAGCAAGATTATTATCCAATATGCTGCCTGCGATGGCTCGGCAGGTGGATATCGATCTCGTACGTTTAGTCATTGCACCTGACACGAAGTTCAAGGAAAGAATCGATACAGCGAGCTACCCGAATATCGACATTGTGTATTTTAACGGAAGCATTCAATCGCCAGAAGCGAGGGTGCTGTTAGCAGATTGCCATGTTGTGTATTTCTTCTGGCCGCATGGGCCTGCTTATGTGAAGGTGGATCTTCCGACAATATGCACCTTTCATGATGCGACTGTCTTTGATTTTGTACCGCCCTATGTGTCAGGCGCCGTTATTGAGCAGGCTTGGCGGGAAGCGAAGGAATGGCTCAGTAACATGACCTCGATTGTCGTGTCCTCGCGCCATGTCCAGACTAGACTGCTCCATCATTTCGGAGAGGTAGGAAACAGTGCGACTATTATTCCACACGCGATACTGCCAGCAGACCCGATAAGTCAACCCGTGAACGATATCGTGAGTCCTGATGTGGCCGTCCGTCTCCCACCGCAATATGTGGTATACCCGAGCAATATATCTCCGCACAAAAATCACTATAATCTGCTGTTGGGATATTCCCGGTGCACCGCAGCTGGCAAAGTCCCGCTCGTGCTGTTTGGTCATCATACAGAATTGCTGCGAGTTGTCCCGCCACAATGGCCGGAACAGATGTATGTGCCTACGCTGATTTCCTTATTAGCAAGGACAGGACTTCGCTTAGATGCAGACATCTATCCACTGGGATTCATTCATGACTCGAACGTGATTCCTCTGGTTCGCAACGCCCAAGCACTTATTATGCCTAGCATGTCGGAGGGAGGAGGAAGCTACCCCGTAGAAGAAGCGCTGCGTCTAGGCGTACCGGTGCTGTGCTCGGATATTCCTGTGATGAGGGAGCATATGGCAAGACATAGCGCGGAGATCATCTGGTTCGATCCAGAATCCCCTGATTCCATAGCCCAAGCACTGAATTTATTTTTTGCACAGTCCAGTCATTACAAATCGTCCGCTATGCAAGGCATGAATGATCCAACAGACACGTGGGATTATATTGCAAGCCAATATATTCATGTTTTCCGCGT
Source organism: Paenibacillus sp. E194 (assembly GCF_000935845.1). NCBI lineage: Bacteria > Bacillati > Bacillota > Bacilli > Caryophanales > Paenibacillaceae > Paenibacillus > Paenibacillus sp. E194. The sequence continues at coordinate 21,876 of NZ_JMDX01000026.1, read as the reverse complement.
TGCCTATTTGAAATATTACGGCATGATATAGGGTTGAAATGCTGCAAACAGGGGATTTAGACAGGGTTCGAAATGACATGTTGGAGAAGGGCGTAGTATTCGTTCGCAACATCCGGCCAGCCTCGCTGCATAGCTGCACGAGTCACTTCCTGTTGTCTTGGCACTAAGGTGTGCCGATATACCCAGAGAGCGCGAAGACTGGCTTCGATCTGGTCTACGGAGTAGGGATTGAAGGCCAGGAAGGCGCTCATATCGGGAATAATCTCGTTTGTCACCTCTAAATTGGCTGCAGCGACAGGCGTTCCTACCGTTAATGATTCAAGAATAGGGAACGGACAGCTGCCTTCAAACAAGGTAGGCACGATAGTGCCTACTGCATATTTGTAGAGGGAAGGCAGGTCGGAGGTAGGAATTCTGCCGATGAACATGAGACTGTTTACAATCTCAGGGTCTTGTACATGCTGCAGCATGCGCATAACATCGGCTTCTTTTGGACTGCTTGACAATTGATCAGTGAAGACGAGTCGCAAATGCGAATGGTATCCGTCTATCGTTAATCGGAATTGAATAAATGCGGCAAGGAGCCGCTCGAAATTCTTGTGAAGGCGAAGCACGGTTGGAAATACGATATATTCATGATGAAGCTGATATTTCGCTCTGAAATGCTGCTGATCCATAAATGAAAAGGTTTGATACTCGTCACTAGGTGGAGCAAGTCGGATGACATGCGTTTTGTGTGCAGGCAGCCCGGCAATTCCTCTTGCATGGTGAGTTCGTACATAATTTGAGTTCGATACAACCGCAGCGGCTTTATGCAAAATATAATAGCCATTTCGATCCACACGGTGACAAAATTCTGGGTAGGTGGAGAAATAAAGGTCTTTAAACTGATGATGAACAAGATCATGCAGACATAAAATATACGGCTTCTTTAAAAACATGGCCAAATCAAGCGAGATAATGGGGACGATCCATATTTCAGCGGGTACATTCGTATTGAAATGCTCTACATTATTGGAATGGTGGATATGAATTCTGCCCGGAAACATTGGTTTTAACGGTGAGAAAGACTGTTCTGCATCGGCGTGATTATAGCCAGTAGCAGCAATATGAATGTGCACGTGTGGAAAGTTGGACAACATGCCTCTCGTAAGCCGGTAGAGGAAGCGGCCAATTCCTTCACCATCCATGGCAAGCGGGTGCGGATAAGCTAAGAAAATCCCGATATGCTGAACCGTTCGCGGGGACGCCGTCAGGATGGAATAAGGGTTAGGCTCCGATTTCAATGGTAGCTGCGGATGCGCAAGCAAGTGTTGAAATTCTGTGCTGTTCAAAAACTGCCGAAGCATTAGTTTCTTGCTATGTTTGGCCATTAATCCCTTTAGATGACCTTGCAAGCCCAGTGAGTCTGGATTGCGGCATAACAGTTCATCATATAAGGAATGGATGAAGAAAAAAGGCTCCGCGGCGTAAAAACGCCGAATGAGACTAGCAGCGGTAGTAGCTTCAGTAGGAATAAAGCTTGTAGGGGGTCTCAGGTAGTTCTGCTCTGCCTCCTCACTGCACATGACTTGCTCAATAATACTTAGTTTGGTCTGCCGAGAAGTCAACAGTCTCATATAGTGCTGGTATTCTATCGCTCCCGGTTCGCGGTTAAGGAGCTGTCGAAACAACTCGGCGATGAATTGTTGACCATCCTGCCTCCAGATTGCTTGTATAAAATGGATGAGTCGATATTGCAGATCCAATAATGTCTCCTCCTAACAGCTCATTTGTTCGTCACAGTATATCTTGCAAGGATTGGCAGATATACTGAATGTCCTGTTTGGTTAATTCGCCATGGCTGGGAAGATTCATGCCTTGCGATGCAATTCGGTTGGCGATTGGATATTCTTCATACAGCTGGCCATCGCGATAAGGAGGCAGTATGTGCATCGGATAGAAGAATGGTCGGGTTTCAATTCCTTGCTCCTTCAACTGCTGCATGACATGATCTCGCTGCTGCTCGGAATAGCCGTTCAGCACAATACTGAACATCCAGAATACATTTTTGGCCCATATTCGTTGTACAGGCAGTGTCAGCCGGCTGTCGTGCTGCAAGTAATCATAATAATGCATCGCTACTCGGATTCGCTCTCGAATATGCCACTCAACCTTCTCCAATTGGGCGCATCCGATGGCAGCTTGAATGTTCGTCATTCGATAGTTGTAACCGATGACCGGATGCCAGTACTTTTTGTTCTTATCTATTCCTTGGCCTCGCAGCAATCTTATTTTCTCCGCAATGGCTTCGTTGTTTGTCGTGACAATGCCGCCTTCTCCGGTCGTAATGACTTTATTGCCGAACAGGCTGAATGTTGCCGTATGTCCCAGCGCTCCTGCCATTCTCCCTTTGTATTGAGCCCCAATCGCCTCAGCAGCATCTTCAATGACAAACAGATCATATTTGTGAGCAAGCTCCATGATTGGATCCATGTCGGCGGGATGTCCATACAGATGTACCGCGATAATGCCCTTCGTACGGGAAGTGATTTTTTGCTCGATTGCTCGAATGTCCATGTTCCATGTATCGGCTTCAATGTCAACGAATACAGGTACTGCACCACAATACGTAACTGCATTCGCAGTCGCAACGAACGTTAAGGTAGGCACGATAACTTCGTCACCCGGCTCGACTCCATGAGCAAGCAGGGCAAGATGCAGGGCTGTTGTTCCATTGCTGCAGGCGATTGCATGCTTCGATTGGCAGAAGGCAGCGAATTGCTGCTCGAATTGATCCAGATATGGGCCGTTGGAAGAGATCCACGTCGTATTCAAACAATCCAGAACATATTTCGTTTCATTTCCATTCAAGACAGGGGTTGCTATAGGGTAGTATTTGTTCATGTTATTTCCCTCCAACATTCATGTCTGCAATTAGCTCGATTTAAATGTGAATCTGCTTAATGACGCGAGCTGGAACCCCAACAGCAACACAGGATTCTGGAATATGGCGAATGGCAACAGAACCAGCCCCCAAAATAGACCATGCCCCAATGGTAACCCCGTCGATTACTTTGGAGCCTGTGCCGAGAAAGCTTCCTTCTTTTACATGTACATTCCCAGAAAGTGTGGTGCCAGGAGCAATATGACACGCTCGCTCTATCACGGATTCATGATCGATCGAGGCACCTGTGTTAATGACTGCGTAGTGATGGACTTGAGCATCTGCATTTATGACCGCGTTGTGCATGATCGCAATTCCTGATCCTAATTGTGAAGAGGGGGCTACATAAGCGAATGGACTAATGGCATTGACCAGGGTAAAGCCCAGTTTCTCGACTTGAACGGCTATTTTGAAACGCAGCTTATTGTCTCCGATTGCTACAAAGGCATGGTGTATGTCAGCCGCGAATAATGCTGGCAAGATAGAATCATCGCCTAATATGGGAACCCCCATAATCTGCTGTTTCTCCGATTTGTCTGTACATCCAACGATCTCTATCGATGAATCATGCTGCAAAATATCGATAATCACTTTTGCATGTCCGCCTGCACCAACAATTACAGTTTTTTCTTGCTTGACACGAAACATTTCCTCCTGACCACTGTGTCTGTACTGATACATTATGATGATTGTGAGAGGGACGACTTAGGCATAACAAATGATTGCGTCTAAAATGGGTGAAATGTGGATGACCTACGGTAAGAGGAGGAAGTGGCGAATAGAGGTCTTCTACAATAATTTATCTCTGCAAAATGAAAAAGCCGGGCGTATATCCCAGCTAATTCTAGAGTCTGCATACGTTGACTCCTATTATCTATTAGTGATCAGAATTGCAATACAGGCAGCAGGCTTAGGAGGAAGCTATACGCTAACATATGACTTTATCATATTCGACTGGGGGAGGCGGTTTGATTCACTAGAAGCAATCATCGAGAACCTCGTAAGGTACAAGCTCTATTGAGTGTAGTCTTTTCTTGAAAGTTGTTCGGATCAATGGATTCCAGCCAGATGAAGCACGTGCCGCAGCTTATTTAGATCCACATACAAATTATCGGCACCTCCGACTAGCTTTGCAGGGTACTCAATGTCGCAGATGATTTCATAGTAGTCAAGCCCTGCATGATTGCTTATTTTCCAAAAGTAATCGTCCGTAACGGTCTGCGGCGTCATTTCAATGACCTTCGTTCCGGGATTGCAGAAGGCAAAGTTAATATTCCCGCTCCCGAAGGGGGCGACGACTGCTTGAGCAGAAGAGTATATCGCGATCTTCTCAGCAGTGGTTAGCGGAGTAAGCACAATTTTGGTAAATCCTTTGGAATGCAACAGTTCCAGCACCTCGTCTTCATTGATTACGTAGCGAGCGAAAGCATCCTGTCTAGTGATGTAAATTCGTTCATACCCGCTGATAGGCTGAACCGGATGGTTATCTTTCAGTTGTCTCCGTATATATTCATATGCCCAGCGAGGACTTTTGCCTGTCATCCACGGTACTGCCGGGACAAGAAGTCTCTCGGCCATGATATGGAATTCATTTCGTTCGGCCTGAATAAGCCGCTCAAGCGGGATACCCAGCATGTCCAGCGATTCATATTGGAAGGAATGGGTCAGCTTGCCGATGACGTACTTATCGATGTGGACACCGCTTTGATGTAGTAGGTGAAATCGTGGCAAAATGTCAAAAAACCAATGTCCGAAAATGGCTTGTGTGAACACCACCTCTGGAATATTCCACCCCCATACGACAGTACCAACCGTACCTGGATGGTAGACGGGTGGAGGAAGTGACAACATGTCATAGGGATAAAAATATTCGACATCGAGCAAGCGTTTGTTATCCGGTGTGATGACATAGCAGTTCCCCGTAGCAAGGCGGCCGGATGGCACGGTAGCTACGAAGGCTTCCTCATAGTAGCATGCTGTCGGCCATCTCATAGGATCGAATCCCTTTGTTGGTCGTAGTGCGAGCGTCTCTTGCGGGTGAATCACTTTGTAAATCGCTTCGATTGGAATTCGGTGTTCATTCGCATAGGAAATCGCCCACTCTTTGGTTCGGCCATAGTATTGATCGGGGATGGTATACATCTCATCTTCCCTCCCTATGAAAGACTTGTTTCTTGCTAGTTATTTCATTCTATGGCTCTCTCGAATGAGAAGAGACGGCAGATCATGACATGGAAAAGTACAATTCTGCTGAGTTTATATAAGAATCCTAGATTAGATTCGTATTCCTATCACATTTCCTTTTCCGTATTCATATATTGAAATCGTACATCTACATGTCTGTGCATAAGGAGATGATGATTTGAATTCTACCGTTGCTGATTTTACCTCTCATTATTATGATAGTCTTGTATGGATGAACACATATTGGATGGGACAACACATTTATAAATGCCCGTTGGATTTATTTCTATATCAAGAAATATTATTTCGGGTTAAGCCAGATGTTATCGTTGAATGTGGAACCAACCTTGGCGGAAGTGCTTTGTTTTTAGCACATATGTGTGATTTGCTAGGATCGGGAAAGGTAATTACGATTGATATTGTGGAAATAGCACGCCCACAACATGAGAGAATTACGTATCTATTAGGGGATTCGATCTCACCAGAGATCGTCTCTCAAGTGAAACAACAAATTTCTCCTGAAGATGTAGTGTTAGTCATACTAGATTCGGAGCATACGGAAGAGCATGTATTTCAAGAACTCTCTTTATATAACCAGTTAGTAACCAAAGGCAGTTATCTAATCGTCGAGGACACTCTGGTTAACGGCCATCCGATAATACCTGCATTCGGACCAGGGCCGATGGAGGCGGTTCAAAAATTCCTATTGGAAAATGATCAATTTAACATTGATAGCAACCAGCATAAATTTTTCCTGACCTTCAATCCGAAGGGGTATTTGCTTAAAGTCAAATAATGCAAAGATCGACATGGAAGATCCTTTAATAGTTTTTACCTATAAAAACAATAGCTTTTATATCTTAGTCAACCTCGTTCATTTGTGATACAACAGGAATAACATTACTTGAACGAGGAGTGGCAGACATGGCAGAAGTGAAGAAGATAGCGATTGTTGCTGGCGATGGAATCGGACCGGAAGTTGTAAGAGAAGCGGAGAAGGTATTGAAGCGTACGGAGGAACTTTTCGAATATGCGTTCGAGACGAGTCATGGACTGTTCGGGGGAGTCGCGATAGACGAGAAGGGAACGCCGCTGCCTGAGGAGACGCTGGCTCTATGCAAGGACGCAGATGCGGTTCTGTTAGGAGCAGTTGGAGGGCCGAAGTGGGACAACAATCCGAAGGAGCTTCGTCCTGAGACTGGACTGCTTGGCATCCGCAAGGCTCTCGGTTTATTCTCTAATATTCGTCCTGCAGTCGTATTTGACTGTTTGAAGGATGCATCCACATTGAAGCCTGAAGTGCTTGAAGGTACGGATCTAATTGTCGTACGTGAACTGACAGGCGGGATATACTTCGGAGAGAAGTTCCGCCGCGAGGGCGAACATGGACAGGAAGCCGTTGATACTTGCGTCTACAATGTACAGGAAGTCGAGCGCATTGTACGCCAAGCATTCGAGGTTGCTCAGAAGCGCCGCAAGAAGCTGGCTTCGGTAGATAAGGCGAACGTGCTTGAGACTTCGCGCTTGTGGAGAGAGACGGTGAACCGCGTTGCACCTGAATATCCAGATGTGGAGCTGGAGCATGTATTGGTGGATAACTGCGCGATGCAACTGCTGCGTCGTCCGGCTAGCTTCGACGTTATCGTCACCGAGAACATGTTCGGTGATATCTTAAGTGACGAAGCAGCCATGCTCACTGGTTCTATCGGCATGCTGTCCTCTGCTTCCTTAGGGGAAGGCAGCTTCGGTCTGTACGAGCCCGTACATGGTTCGGCGCCGGATATTGCAGGGCAAGGAATTGCGAATCCAATTGCGACCATTCTGTCGGTTGCTCTCATGTTCCGATTGACATTCGGCTATGAAGATGCGGCACAATCCATTGAAGATGCAGTGAAGGAAGTGCTGGATAGCGGGCATCGGACAGGTGATATCGCTACAGATAAGTCTAAGGCGATCGGAACGGAAGCAATGGGCGATCTGATTGTGGCAGCAATGACAAAATAATGGATGATGATAAGGCCAACTCATAGAAGGATGAGTTGGCCTTTGCTTTGTTGCCAGTCATTTTGGACAGACATTCATGGGAATGATCAGCTCTATATGATGACAATAGCTCCAGTAAATCGATGATTGCATGCAGGTTGGTTTGGGGCGTGTCATTTTTGAATCGAACGGGTAGAATGATATAATAAATGACACCAATTCAGTTAGTACTTAGGAGGAATTTAGCTTGGCAGAACGTTTGGTAGGCAGACCTGCTCCAGAATTCAATATGGAAACTGCAAAGGGTGACGGACAAGGATTTGGAGCAGCATCTTTGTCGGATTACCGGGAGAAATGGCTCGTATTTTTCTTTTACCCGCTCGATTTCACATTTGTATGCCCGACCGAGATAACGGCATTGAGTGAAGCTGCGGAAGAGTTCAAAGCATTGAACACGGAAATCTTAGGGGTATCCGTTGATTCCATCCACAGCCACAAAGCATGGATCAATACACCAAGAGAGCTGAATGGTCTTGGCAAAATCAACTTCCCGCTTGCCTCCGATATTACGAAGAATGTTGCACGCGACTATGGCGTCTTAATGGAAGAGGACGGCATTGCACTGCGTGGCCTGTTCATTATTGATCCAGAGGGCGAATTGAAATATCAAGTCGTGAACCATAACAATGTAGGGCGCAGCGTAGAGGAGACGCTTCGTGTGTTGCAGGCGCTGCAGTCCGGCGGATTGTGCCCAATCAATTGGAAGCCGGGCGATAAGAACTTGAACGCCTAGACGGTCTGCCACTTGGTATATAGCAAGGCAAATGAAAGGAAAGCCCCGCAGAAATCTGCGGGGCTTATTCGTGTATGAAAGAGAGATATCGATCAACAGCTAGAGGGAATCGAAATGAGAGGTTATTCAAGCTCAAAGTTCAAGCTAAACCGGCTGCGGCTGCTTCCAATTGTTTGTATTTCTCAATATACTTCAGAACGGTATGAATGTATGTTGCATGTGACCAAGTTAAGGGTGCAACGGACAGTGGAGAACCATCAAATGGATCCAGCTGCTCAGGAAGCAATCCGCTTGCCAGACTGTGTGCTTCCACCCAGCGCAAGGTGTCATGTGCGGCTTGCAGTTCCTTCAGATTGGAGGCGGTAGCGATGTCATGGGCTGCGAACCAGAGGGTACATATAATCCACGGATTGCCAGGAGCAAGGCTCGGATCAGTGCTGCGCTGGAAGTAGTAGTCTCGCCAGTAGCGCGCAATCCCTCCAGTCTGGCTGCGAATGGACAGCTTGCTCTTCAATACGCGAACGGTTGACAGCACCCGCTCATCGTCAGCAGGAAGTACACCGAACATATAAATGGCTAGAATACTGCTCTCGGGCGTACAATCCTGAGCCCATTTCCCTTCTTTCCGGTACAGTCCACGTACGAAGCATCCGGCTTCTTCATTCCATAGATGGGCAAGCATCGCCGTCTTGATTTCCTCTGCGGCGCTGCGGAAGCGGTCAGCTCGTTCCTCATCCCCGAACAGAGATGCGAAGTTGGAAGCGGCCACTAAGCCACTGTAAACAGCTGAAGCGGTGAAGGTGAATATTCCATACCGCTCCTCCCATAGATCATAGCTGGGCAGGGGGAGCTTCAATTCGGGATCGCGGTAGTGAATCATGAACTTGGCAGCCTTGCGGATCAAGGATTGATAGAGTGATTGAGGGAGCTCAATGTCACGGTGATGTTCGTAATATCTCCACAGTGCCCACAGCACAAGTCCGGTCTCGTCCTCTTGGATCGGCAGTTGCGATTTGCCGTCGCGCAGATAGGGATGCCAGCTGGAACCGACGGTGCCGTCAGGATTATACTTGTGCAGCAAGTATCCTTCCGCAGTCAGCGCATCAGCACAGAAGCGGAAGAAGGGGGCTGTCATCCCATGGTATCCCGCAGCGGACATCGCTTCCGCGACAAGTGCGCCATCCCGAGGCCACATGTAGCTGTAATGATCCCGATTGAATTGCATAATGTCCGTATCATTCGCTGCAATGATTGCCCCGTTCACGTCTGTCTGCGTGCGGATGATAAGCAGGCTGAGCTTAAATAGGCGTATCAGCTCGGGTTCCAGATCGACGAAATCAAGCTGGCGCTGATTCGACCAACGTTTCCAGTAGGTACTGACACGCTGGATCAGTTGTGCAGGGCCGCTGTCTCGTACATATCGATCAAGTTGTTTCACCTCATCAAGCCGATTACCAACACTGAGCCAATAATAGCTCTCCCGATTGTCTGAGCCGGGGACGATCGTGCGCAAGCAGATCGTGCTGTCAACAGAGCCTTGGGCGATAGGATTTCCCATTAGATGCCCATCCTCTGCGTCCTTCCACGTTCCCTCTGCCTGATGAAATCGCTTGATGCCTGTCGTGTATTGGTGTATGCCTGCTATTTCACCATGATGCTGGGTGATGCAGCCATTGAACATGAAGTAGCGATCTTTTTTGTAATGAAATAACGTGCCATTGTCAGGGTAATATCCTGCTGTATCGCCAACTTCCGTTTCATTGATGGACAGATCCTGATGGAAAAATAAGCGTACTTCACGTGGGTTGGGATCACCATTCGAGATGACAATCCGCTTCAAGTAGATCGAATCCCGCTGATGAACGGCATCATTCATATGAAGTACAATACCAAGCCCTTCGTGTTCGGCGGTTACATCGGTAACAAGTGAATCTTCTTGATAAGCCAGGCGAATATTCCATTCTGGATCACCTAGCCAGCTGAATTGACCTTCCACCCATACCCCGAGACGGCTGGGATAGCCGGCTGTATGATTCAGTTGACCAACATACGGATAATAGACATCCCTTACATAGGCGTGCTCGTCAAGGTTCACGAGAAATTTGCCATTTCCGACGACTAGATGGCGCGGCACGTCATCACTTCCTTAACGGGGACTGTGTCTGGGTTAACCGTCCTGCATATTCATGAGCTAGAATTCGCGCTTTGGTCATACTGTCTGCTTGTGAAATAACGCGGAACAAAGGTTCTTCTTGATCCGGCTGAATAAGAATGGATCCTTCAGGCGTCTCAATCTTAATTCCATCTAGAAATTCAGCGCGATAGGAGGACTGGCGAACCCACTCGGTCATTTCGCGCATGACACTGCCTTTGTCAGAACGGGGGCAGGTCACTTCTTCAATGGCTGTATGCAGGGCTGGAATATCCGCAACAAGTCCGTTCAGCGACTGTCCGGTGTCTGCCATGAGCTGCAAAATCAGACTAATCGCATATAAGCGATGTGCCGCAGGCAACAAGGCGATGCCGCTCGTGGCTTCCATCTGGGAGCGAAGCGGCTCCTGCGTCCGTACGACCCTTACCCCGCTGCGACTGACAATTTGCTCTGCTGTAACAGGAGCGCTGATCGGCACCCCGATGCTCGCGTTGACGCCCGTTTGGACAAGCGCCTGCAGCAGTAGCGGAAGAAGATGATTATGATGCATGCTTGTGCCGTCACTCATATAGATGCGAAACCCTTCATCTTCGGTCAGCATAATGCCCATGTCAGCCTGAACATTTCGGATATGCTCAATAACGGCAGCTGGGGATGGCACATCAGATTGGGTATGAAGCAGGATGCCGCCGGTCAGAGAAGACCATTGTTGAACGAGTGCCGCTTCTGCACCTGAGCTCTGAACGATGAGCTTGAAGCTTGCAGATTGAATCAGATTGAAGTCAATGGCCTTGGATAGTGTTGTGAAATAGGAGGTTATCGCGTGTTCATCGCTTCTTCTGCGCCCCATATATTCGATTGGTGTTCGTGCAAAGTCTTCTTGGAAGTAGGCATTTTCGATCTTACGCTCCAAGCCTTTCGCGAATGGCATTCCTCTTGCATCCATCCAGCTCATCACCATTTGTTCGAACTTGGCATCTTCATTAGCGGACAGCACCTTGAAATGAATGCCACCATCGGCCTTCAGTGTGGTAACAGCATGCCGCAAGCATTCCAGCGGAGCGTCTCCGATATCAATGATATGAATGCCCTGTGATTGAAGTCCTGCTGCACAGGCATTCTTCATAATGGTGTCAAAAGGATGGGAAGATGCAGCCAGAACAATAGATGATTCCCGATTGAGAATCGATCCATAAGCACAGGCCAGCTTGCCGATAAATTCTGGGGTCAGCTCGCTATTCGGACTTCCGCATATTTTGCTGCCCTTGAACAGTGAGGCAGCTGCATTGCCCCAGATGAGCGTAGCATTCACGATGCTATGCGCTTCAACCTCTTTGTTCGGCCACAGTTTAACTTGAGAACGGATATGGGATTTATCGCCGATCGTACAGCCGCTTCCAATAACGGCGCCTTCTTGAATGTGTACATCACTGCCGATGTTCGTGCGGTGGAGCAGGATCGCATCTTCAATGTCGCAGTGCTTGGCAACGCGGTTTCCGTTCCACAAGATGGAGCGCGTAAGTGAGCTGTGCGGGAACACAATATTGCCGGAGCCGAGAATGGTATATGGTCCGATCGAGCAGGATGGGTGGAGGATCGAATCTGATCCGATATAGGCAGGTCCGCTCAGTCTAATACGGGAAGGGAGCCTTACGCCTGACTCTACGAATAGACCTGGCATCGGTTCTGCTGCTTGAATGTGCACATCTACGCGGCGATCGAGCATGTCGAATTGAGTCTGCCGATATTGCTGTAAGTTTCCAATATCTGACCAGTAGCCGGAAGCAGTATATCCGTATAGTCGCTGCTGTTCTTGAAGCAGTCTTGGGAAGAGATGCAGACTGAAGTCATAGCTTTCCCGCTCCGGAATCCAATCTAATATTTCTGGCTCCAATACATAGATGCCAGTATTGACGGTGTCGCTGAATATTTCTCCATAACTAGGCTTCTCAAGGAAGCGGGAGACTCGGCCCTCTTCATCGGTCATGACCACCCCATATTCGAGAGGCAAGCTTACTTGCGTCAGTACCATCGTAGCGATTGCCTGCTTCTCCTTATGATAGTGGATGGCCTGACGCAGATTGAAGTCGGTCAAGGCATCGCCGCTGATGACGATGAACGATTCGTTAAGGAAGGACTCAGCATTCTTAATGCTGCCTGCCGTGCCGAGAGGGGCATCCTCCTCGAAATAATGCAGCTGCACGCCATATTTGGAGCCGTCACCGAAATGGTTGCGAATCACATCGGGCAAATATTGTACGGTAACGGCGATTTGATGAATGTCGTACCTCTTCAACAATTCAATAATGTATTCCATGCACGGACGATTCAATAGGGGAACCATTGGCTTGGGTGTGCCTAGTGTCAACGGGCGAAGCCGTGTACCTTTGCCGCCTGCCATAATCACTGCCTTCATCGAGCGATCACTCCTTCATATACTTGTCTCGTTGACACTGCTATCGTATTCCAGTCGTAGTGAGCTCGAACCTTCTGTTGTGCTTTTGCAGCCATTTGAGCAGCTTGCTCAGGATGGAGGAGGAGATCCGTTACATGCCATGCTAACGATTCAATATGACCTGGGAGTGCTTTGTATCCATCTACAGCATGATCAATGATTTCGGCGAGTCCACCCGTGTCTGATACGACAACAGGTGTTCCGAACCGCATTGCTTCAAGCGCAACGATTCCGAAGGGTTCATATAGACTGGGGAATACACATACCGATGAGGCTGCAATCCACGCATCCCGTGCCTCATCCTGTACAAATCCAGCGAAGAGGATATGTTCTTGCAGTCCTAACTGTGCGGCCTGAGCCTCTAATTGCTGTCTCATGGGTCCAGTACCGGCGATAATCAGCTTCGCTTGTGGAACAGACTGTATAATAAGTGGCATTGCCTCAATGAGAATATGGATGCCCTTCTCATAGACAAGGCGGCCGACATAGAATAGAAGTTGGGAATCTACTAGATCAGTGTGATGTTCTAGGTTGTTGATCGAACCAGATTGTATAGCTGTGTCAATCGCGTCAACCCCATTTGGGATCATAGTAACGCGCTGCCGTGTAAGAGCGAACAGAGATGCGACCTCCTGAACCATGGCATGGCTGCACACAATGGTATGGTCGGCCTCTGCTGTCAAGCTTGCTTCCATGTCATGGATTCGCTGCTGAAGCTCGCCGTGCAGTCGGCCATGATTGCGGCCATGCTCGGTGGCATGAATGGTAGCGACCAGTGGCCAATGGTAAGTCTGCTTCAAGTCTGCTGCGGCAGGGTAGACAAGCCAATCATGGGCGTGCATGAGGTCAAAGGTCAGACCGGCATCTACGAGATCATCAACGAGTGATGAAATGGCAGCATTCATATGGAACACCCAATCCATGAACTCTAGTGGAGCGGCTGTCTGTATAAGTGGTACACGATAGACGTGAACCCCATCCATTAGCTCATAGTCAGGTGCGCCTGGCACTTCGCGAGTGACTACATGAATTTCGCATTGCTTCTTGCTTAAATGGCGGGAGAGATCATATACAGCTCGTGACAGCCCGCCTACAACGAGCGGCGGGAACTCCCAAGCTATCATTAAGATGCGTTTGCTGGAACGATATTGTGGATGATGTGCCAAGATAGGCTGAGGACAGTTGAATGGTATAGTTCGTTTGGTAGGGGGATAGGCTGTATTGAATTGGTCCATTCGCTCGATTGAAAGCCTAGCTCTGCTGGTTAGAAGCCGATAATCAACTGTAGGGAAGCAAGGGTATTCTCCCTCCATCCGCTCGACAATTACTTGGTCGTATACGCCCCGCTCAATCATGTCCAACAGGTAGTGGCATCGCTCCAGATGCTGGGTCGTTCGGATCCCAGCATACTCGGTCACCGTCCCTGCATCAACAATGAATGCCCAATCGCTGCTCGCTGCGAGCATCCATTCGGTGATAGCTTGATTAATAATGCGCTCTTGCATGTCATGGAAGCTTGAAGGGGCCTCCTTATCGATATGGGATACAGTGTGCAGTATTCGATCTTCCGTCTCATGAAGACGGGGGTAGATCCAGTCATTTCCCTGTTGCAGCCAGACATCCGCATATCCGCCGCGTCCCCAACTACAGAACGATAATTGGGCCTTTTCCTGTTTGGGGTATCGCGATAGGTAATCACTTGGTGATACGAACTCAATGCGCTGTGTATGATGGCGGGTTCGTTCCGACTGCTCTCGGAATAATGCTTCTATCCATAGCGGGCCTTCGAACCACCAATGTCCGAATAGTTCCGCATCATAGGGGCTAATGGCGATCGGAAGGCGATCCCCATCTACCTGAGCCGCTTCAAGTTGAAGTTCTCTGTTGTTCAAGAAGTGACGTGCGTGTTCCCTAGCTTTGTGCAGGGCCCATTCTGGACGATATGGTTCTTTAGGAACGTCATGTACTCCGGTAATTCGATAATATTTGAGTCCTGTATTGATTCGTGCTTCATTATCCAGCAGGTGAGGACGAATATAATCCCATTCATCTGCACTGTTCCAGCCAAGATCGTAGCCGATGTCCCGATAATATTCTCGATAATCATGGTCACCCGGATACCCTTCGTGCGTGCTCCATACTTGTCTTGAGGAATCTGGATCGCGTGCGAAGGCGAAGACCCCTCCTCCTGTATCGATAGGAGCATAATGCATGGCTGTTGGCTGCGGCATTGCATTGACGAATCCATGGTGATCGACAATAAAATATTGAATCCCGCATTCCTGGAGAAGCGGGCTAAGTTCTGGTGCGTAGGCGCACTCTGGCAGCCAGATTCCGTTAGGCCGTCTGCCGAGCAGCCGCTCGTGTTCCCGCATCCCCACCTCAATTTGCAGGTAAGCTAGGGATGGCTGCTTAATTAGAGGGAGGAAGGCATGGGTTGCAGCACATGTAATGCATTCCAAGTTCCCTTTTTGGACATAATGCCGATATCCATTAATGACATTGCCTTCGAGCCGAGCGTAGATGGACTTCAATTGATGCCACCGTTCCACATACATTGCAGCGACGTCCTGCAGGTCATTGCGGCCTGCCAATCTCTTTACTTCGGATTCAGCTAAGTCAATTGAACGCTGCAAGTGGGATTCGAACCGTACTTTCATTTCCGCATCGTCCATCATGGACAGCAAAGTCGGGGTTAACGTCATCGTTAGACGAAACGGAATATTGTCTTTCTCAAGCTGGCCGAAGGTATGAAGCAGAGGGAGGTACGTCTCCAACATTGCTTCGAAAAACCAGCGTTCTTCCAATGTGCGCTGTACATGCGGGTGGCGCACATAAGGCAAATGTGCATGCAGAACGAGGGATACTAAACCTTGCGTGTGCATGCTTGGATGAGAGCTTACTGGGACAAATGCGTTCATTCACAAACTCCTTCTCGATTTTCGTATAACGTATAAGATGAGAATGATGGAAATGGCGATCCAGCTTCTGTTTGTTCCAAATGTATGGCTTGTAAGGCACCCATTTGCTCAGGGAATTCGCCATATGATTGCAAGTAGGGGGTATGAACGAATGTTGAACGTGCAAGTGGTACAAAGGATTGCGATGCCGGAATGATCCCATAATCAGCTATGTATGAACGATTCGGCTTAACAGGATGCAGATATACGGAGCTCTCATGCGATTCCACGGGATGCAGCAATACTTGGTTAGATGCGCCTAGCTTGCAGTGAGGAAAATCGGCACGCGGTACTTCATACAGCTGAATCGCTTTGGTCATTTCGTTCCAGCCCATTCGATAGTGTCGCTCTACGGCTGCTTGTGTGCGTGGTGTGATGAACCAATAGGCGAATAAGGTAAAGGGGTCTTTAAGTAATAATTGCAAGGCAGAATGTTGACGATAGGATGATGGCGTCCGTGCATCGGCAGCAGGAATAAGCGCTCCTCCTTTCCTGGAAATCACTTCATGCTTCAACCTATACTATCCATGCAATCGGTGTTTCATGTCTGTTCCTTTTATGAATATTTGAAAAAGGGATTGGAACCTTTGAAAATGAAAATGCTTTTACATTTGATTTCAAACTTGGAAAAATTGACGCTCATACATGTTCATGACGCTTCTTCAAGCTTGCATTTAACAGGCCTTCCGAAAGTTTCATGACATCATCGTATTGATTGTCAGAATGCATTAACTGCTCGAACCAGCTCGACGATATGGATGAAAATGCGTCTTGCTTCCCATCTGCATAGTGCACAACTAATTTGAGGTTTGATTCGTCGTAATGTACGTATTGAATTTGCTTCGAGGCGATGAACAGTACATTTGATTTCATAAGTATGCCTCCCGCTTCTTTGTATTATTTACATCTATATGCCCATGGGCACACAGTTATACGCGGGGAGCTTAAGGTAGGACGTTTGAAGGAAGTTTTATCAGAATTAAAGGAATTATTAGAGGGGCTATCGAATACACTACAATAATCTTAGCTTACCGCAGAGCGAGGAGGGAGAACATGAGCTTTTGTTGTGGAGCAAGCATGATCGGGACAACGGGTACCCTGCAGCATTATCGAACACGCATTCATAATGTTCCCCTGCTGCTGTGTCCGGTCTGTCATCGCATCGAAGTCCATTACTTAGTTGAAAGCGAATACGAAATACTGGCGGAATATTCATCAGATGACGGTGCTGAAGAAATTGACTTCCGTGACTATGTACACACGGATGATGAAGGTATGTTCGAGAACTGCATTAATCAAGAGCATGATGATCCACTAGAGCTAGTGAAGACACAAATCGATAATGCGCTTGATTTACTTGCATTGGCCAAGCAGTGGAAAGATACACAATGGGAAGCGGAGCTGAAGCGTCGATTGGCCCTAATGAGTCGTCGCAGAGCGAAGCTGCTGAAGCAGAAATAGAAGCTGTCTGTCATATAGGATAGAGGAAGAGGCGGCGGCCGATCGTCAAACAGCGTGCTCCGAGGCGCGCTCATCGTAGGGCGATAGGCGCATGGCGCCTCTTTGTCGTGCAATGAGGCGGGCATTTTAGCTTACTTTTAAGGGAAATGAGCTTATTTGTCCATTTTCGACATTATCTAGTGTTGACGATTTTGCCAAAAGTTTACTATGATGAAGCTGTTGGGACGAACCTGGATACGGTTACCGTACAAATGAGGTGAGCCACATTGACCACGGACTGCAAGTATCAAGTGCGAAGTGAGAATGAGTGGATTCAAAGATATTGTAGAGGGCTATGGAACTACATTATGAACGGGGACGAGAAGGAGTTGCATGTAGCGAGGGAATTAGCCATGGAGCTACATTCACTGGAGCTGCAGCAGGATCTTCTTAGATTGCACGAGGATGCAATGTTCACTGTTCTGGCCCATGTTGACTGGAATGATGGGGTCAAGGCATTTCATCGTTCGTTCCGATATTTCTTAGAGTGGATGATAGCTATAAAGACAGAAGAGAGAGGCAAGGAGGGGATTGCAGTGGCGCTGAACCCGATACGTGAGCCTTGGATTCAGTCCGCACAAGCTTTATTTTCCACCAAGAGCGTTCGTGACAAATACGAGAATGTGCTTCAGCATATGGATAGCGGAATCGTATTATTTGATTGCAGTGGCGTACTGTCTTTCATTAATGTGGAGACGGCCAAGCTGCTGGATGTACCACGCAAAGCACTTGTAGGTTGTTCCTTACGTGAAATGCTTTTTCATCCTTTACTCAAAAGGGACAAGCGTAAAATGCTCCTACGTCTATATAAAGATACTATCCTCCAAAGAAAGCGCTATCACGAATTCTCCGATCGTCTGGATCGACATTATCTTGTCACCGTCACCTACGGGGATCAGATGGATGGCGATTATTTATTTAGCATTAAAGATGTATCTGACTTCAAGCGCATCGAACAAACGGCATATCAAAATGACAAGCTCGCTATTCTTGGTAAAATCGCCGCAGCTATTGCGCATGAAATACGCAACCCATTAACCTCGATTCGCGGCTTCATTCAATTGCTCAGGCCGCATCTGATGCAGCTTGGCAAGGAAGAGTACGCGAAGATTATTCTCGCAGAAATTGATCGCGCCAATGATATCATCTTTGAATTTCTGAATTCCTCCAAACCATCAGCTCCTATGACCTCAGAAGTTCCTGTCTCATCCCTTCTACGAGAGGTTGTTCTCCTGACCGAAAGCGATGCTGTTATGAAAGGCTGCGAGATTGAATTGGTCGACAACTCCGCTTCGGGTTCATTATTTGTATCCATTGATGTGAAACAGATTAAGCAGGTTATATTGAATATGATACGCAATGCGATTGATGCGATTGATGATGTGGCCGCTGTACGGAAAGGGCATATCCGCATCGTGACAGAGCGGGACGGTCGATTCGCGAAGATACATATTCGGGACAACGGAAGAGGGATGTCCCTGAAGACGATGGAGCGCTTATTCGATCCATTCTTCACAACGAAGGCCGATGGTACTGGACTCGGGTTGTCTGTCAGTTATCGAATTATTAAAAATCACGGCGGGTTAATTGAGGTAGACAGCCAAGAGGGAGAATGGACGCTGTTTACGATTCGATTGCCGCTCGCATAAATACTTGTAAGGGCAAGAAGCCTCACCAACGCAGCCGATGTCTGCCGTTATGAAGCCACAACGATCAGGGTTGTGGTACAATAAGGGAGACATTGGCATTCATCATTTTTTAATACAAAGGAATGATCACATTATGAAACTAGCAAATGCAATATGGATGAATGATGTACAAATTCAAGCTCAAGCACTTGCATCTGCTCAGATTGAGGCAGACGCTGTTGTAGTAATTGGTACAAAAGCTGAATTCGAGAATGCATCTGGATTCCCAGGTGCCGGAGCTTGTGCGGCAGCGGTTCGCAGCGGATTGTTCGAGGCAGAATGCTGCAAGGCTTATGTAGTAGCTACAGGCGAAGAGAAGGCTCCTGTTCTGATTGCAGTAGGACGCAAGGAAGAAGCATTGACAGAGAAGCAACTACGTCTTAGCCTTGCTGAGGCTGCTCGTGTAGCGGTGAAGCATCGCCTGAGCCGTGTAGCGGTTATCGTACCGGAACAGCTTGTACAGGCTGATGCGGCAGCAGCGCAATCGTTCGCGCATATGATGGTGGAAGGCTTCCTCTTGGGGGCTTATCAGCGCGTTACTTATAAGAAAGATGCGAAGCCAGCTCATACCTTTGCATCCCTGAACCTGTACGCAGCGGAACTGGCGACAGAAGCATGGAACGAAGGCATTAAGACGGGACAGGCTTATGCGCTCGGTACAACGTATGCGCGCGACCTGACGAACTTGCCAGGGAATGTGCTTGTTCCTAGCACGCTTGCTGAGCAAGCGTTGGAACTAGCTGAACAGTTCGGCTTCGAAGCTCATGTACTCGATGAGAAGCAAATTGAAGAGAAGGGCATGGGTGGTCTGCTTGGCGTAGGCAAAGGCAGTGTGAATCCTCCACGCATGATCGTTCTGAAATACCAAGGCACGGATGAGTGGACAGATGTATACGGTATCGTCGGCAAGGGGATTACGTTCGATACAGGCGGTATTTCCTTGAAGCGTGCTGCGAATATGGATGAAATGATCTGCGATATGGGCGGGGCAGCAGCAATGCTCGGCACGATGTCCGTAATTGGTCGTCTTCGTCCACAGAAGAACGTGATCTGCGTAATTGCTTCGGCGGAAAATATGCCTGCTGGCAATGCGTTGAAGCCAGGTGATGTAATTACATCCTACAGCGGACGCACCATTGAAGTGCTCAATACAGATGCAGAAGGACGCCTTGTACTGGCTGATGGCATGACGTATGCGAAGGAGCTTGGCGCAAGCAAGCTGATCGATGCAGCAACGTTGACTGGTGCTGTTGGGGTCGCACTTGGTTCGATTACAACAGGTGTTGTAACGAATGATGATGCTTTCTATGATACGTTCAAAGCAGCTGCATCCCGCACGAACGAACTCGTATGGCAGCTTCCTTCCAATCAAGAGTATTGGGATATGCTGAAGAGCGACGTTGCGGATCTACGCAATGCTATTCCAGGTGGAGCAGGAACGATTACAGCTGGCTTGTTCGTGGGAACATTCGCTGACGAATTGCCTTGGATTCACTTGGATATTGCAGGAACTGCATTCCTAACATCCAGCCGTGGCGTTGATCCGAAGGGTGGAACTGGAGTTATGGTTCGGACAATTGCTGAGACAATTCTGTCGTAATTTATCATTATCGTCAGTTGAAGGTGCATCGCTTGCGCGGTGCACTTTTTTATTGGTTCGTGGTACCTTTCATAAGGAAACTCAGATGAAGTTCGTGGGCTGCAAAAAAGCAAGGAAACAGTGTTTGCCGTATCCTTGCTTTTTGTGTGTATTTGATGAATTAGGATGTATATATGGTAAAGGAATGGGTTAACCAGTTGGTGCATGGGAACGCTTCTTCGGAAGACGGCTTCGCAATTCGGCTGTTGATTTGGCTGTCTTAGTCTCCGTCTCTTGCGATGCACGGCGGCTCAACAGATTGTTCACGATTAGAGCGCTGACGATAAGCAGTGTGCCGAACCACTCTGCAGAAGATACCTCATAACCCTGTATGACGGAGATAATGAACGTCGTTGCAGGCACGAAGTTAATGAACAGCATGCCATTAATCGGCTTCAACAATTGAACCCCTTGAATCCAGCTCAGCAAGGCGAGCAGTCCAGCTACGAGAATCATGAAGCTCATCTCCGGCGCAATCGATACAACCGCACTCACAGATGGAGCATCGACGATGCCTAGAGCAGTCATGACGAGAACGATGGCCAGTGTTGTAAATCCGCCGTACAGCGAGCTCAAGGTAGAGAATCGAAGCGCAGACCATCCAGCGAACTGTCCGCTGCTAACGGTGTAAATGACCCAACCTGTAATCCCTGCAAATACAGACAAGAGTGGAAGCAGCTTCAGTCCTCCATTTGCAAGGGAGTGAAGATCGCCTTTCGTCACGACGAAAACAACTCCAATAAATGCGGTGATCACACAAGCAAGTGTTGACAACTTTGGCATTTTTCGCGTTACGAGCCATACGAACAGTACAGCCAGCATCGGCATGAACGATTCCATGATGGAGGCGAGCAAAACTCCTGATTTGCCGAGCTGCTGTTGTCCCCAGAATACGCCGAAGTTATAAATAGTGAACCCGAACAGACCAAGCAGCCATATTTTGAAGGTTTGTCCCTTTGTATTGAATGCTGCCCTGCCTTCCTTGAACAATAACAGTGCAGCTAGTAATAGGCCGACGATACTGTATCGAATTCCGGAGAACCAGAACGGATCGATATGATGCAGCGCGCTCTCGGCAATCGGGAACATTGCTCCCCATGCTACTGCTGCAAAGAGGCAAAACATAGCTCCCTGCCAAAAATGTTTCTTACTCATGATGCCACTCACTCCCACTCCACACGATGCCAAGCGTTATCTGTATCTGTAATAGAGATTGCTTAACAATTCCGTTTATAGTAACGTTCGATAACAACTGAAATTCATATTATGACTTTTCTGATATCTTGTAAAATAATTGAAAGTGATTTAAGATATCACTAATAATGATAGCTAACATAAGGTGTGAAGGAGTTAATAGGATGGACTTGAGTGACATTCATATTTTCATGTCCGTCGTTGAGCATGGAAGTGTCAGCCGTGCGGCTGAAGAGATGGGGTATGTGCAGTCGAACGTAACGGCTCGCATCCGTGCATTGGAGCAGGAAGTTGGGCATCCGCTGTTTCACCGCCATCGCAGGGGCATGACCTTGAATGCGGAAGGCCGCAAGCTGCTCTATTATGCAGAGCGGATGTCAAGTGCTCATGAGTGAAATGAGG
>NZ_JMDX01000025.1:0-40178 GCF_000935845.1 Paenibacillus sp. E194 | reverse complement strand
GGTTTAATGATTTGCTTGGAATCAAGATCGTTCGGCTGGATGAAGATGGCTGTGTTATGCAATTGCATACCCACTCTGATCTTCATAACAGCATCGAAGGCTTCGTGCATGGCGGCGTGACGAACACGTTGGCTGACGCCGCCATGGGCCATGCGGCTGCACCCCCGATTGACGGGGTGCAGCAGTGTGTAACCGTGGAGAGCAAGATCAATTATTTGTCTCCGGCCATCGGCGAATTTCTCGTTGCGGAGTCTCGGGTGCTGAAGCGCGGGCGCAATTTAATTGTGACGGACGCGCGCATTACCTGCGATGGGAAGCTTGTCGCTGTCGCTTTGGGGACATACGCGCGTGTCAGTCCAAAACGAGGGGAACAAGGCACGGAATTACCGTCCACGAAGCAGGAATAAGGCGATGGAGTAAAAGCAGTGGGAGTATGTCGAGCAGACGGATCAGCGGAAAAGAGGGGGCTGAACGAATCGATGGAGATGCAGGAGCAGAGGCTGAGCAAGGTGTCAGTGCAAAGTGAGGTACCGGTGCAGGATCAAGAACAGGGTCAGAATCAGAAAAATCTGAAACAGGGACATGAACAGGTACAAGACCAGATACAAGACCAGATACAAGACCAGGTACAAGTTCAGGGTACGCTCCAGAAGCAAGAGACGGTACAGTCAGTGAAGCTGGATCGCCACGGTTATGTTGCCGTCATTACGCTGAATCGGCCTGCCGACTTAAATGCTCTCAATTATGAAACGCTGGTGCGCTTGGGAGAAATCGTAGTGGAAATCCGGGAGGATCGTCATCAGATTCGTGCCGTCATCGTGACGGGCGCGGGTCGAGCCTTCAGCGCGGGGGCTGATCTAAAGGAACGGCGCACGCTGAACGAACAACAGGTGAGACGCAACGTGCGTACGATCCGGGATGTGTTCACCGCCGTGGAGGAGCTTCCGCAGCCGACGATTGCAGCGGTGAACGGATATGCGTTCGGCGGCGGTTTCGAATTAATGCTGGCCTGCGATTTGCGCCTAGCTGTTCGGGATGCCCGTATGGGACTTACCGAGGTGAGTCTGGGCATCATACCCGGTGCAGGTGGAACGCAGCGGCTGCCGCGGCTTATCGGGCCATCGCGGGCTAAGGAGCTCATCCTGACTGCGCGGAAAATGAACGCCCAAGATGCGCTGCAATACGGATTGCTGAACGGAATAGCCGATGATGCAGAGCAGCTCCGCACAATGACGCTTGATTTGGCGAATGAGATTGCATCTAATGCGCCGCTTGCGGTCTATCAGGCCAAATATGCCATAAACCGGGGCAGCCATGTTAGTTTGTATTCCGGACTAGAGGTTGAGGCACAAGCCTATGAGATGATTATCCCGACGAAGGATCGGGCGGAGGCATTAGAAGCCTTTGCGGACAAACGAAAGCCTGTCTTCCGTGGGGAGTAGGAGGGTAGCGCGTGATATTCAATGTTGAAATGGAAACGATGCCGCATGAACGGATGCGAGTGCTCCAACTGGAGAGACTCCGCTACGCCGTCAAGCGGGCATATGACCGAGTACCTTTTCATCGTGCCGCGTTAGATCGGGCGGGCCTGGATCCGGAGGACATTCGCAGTTTGGAGGATATCCGCCGCCTGCCGTTCATGAAGAAATCCGATCTGCGCGATTATTATCCGTTCGGATTGTTCGCGACTGAGATGAGCGAAGTTGTACGTATCCATGGTTCATCCGGCACGAGAGGCAAGCCAATCGTTGTGGGGTACACGAAGCAGGATATTGAAGCTTGGGCGGAAATTGTTGCGCGCGCCATTTGCTGCGCAGGCGGTCGGCCCGGGGATATTTTTCACAACGCGTATGGGTATGGCTTGTTCACGGGAGGATTGGGCCTGCATTATGGCATCGAGTGTCTGGGCGCGGTCGCTGTACCCGTGTCGGGAGGGAATACACCGCGCCAGATTACGCTTATTCAGGATTTCAAGCCGCGCGGCTTGTCAGGTACACCATCCTATATTTTGAATCTGGTGGAGGAAATGCGCAAGCAGGGCATTGATACGCGGGCAACGAGCATCGAGTACGGCATTTTTGGCGCGGAGCCTTGGTCGGAGGAAATGCGCCGCCATCTAGAGGATGCTCTTGGCATTAAGGCGATTGATATTTATGGATTGAGTGAGGTGCTTGGGCCAGGTATCGCTATCGAGTGCCAGGAAGCGCAGGATGGTCTGCATATTGCCGAAGATCATTTTCTGGCGGAGGTGGTCGATCGCGAGACGGGTGAACCGCTGCCGTACGGGCAGGAAGGCGAGCTGGTGTTTACTTCACTGACCAAGGAAGCATTCCCAGTCATCCGCTACCGGACGGGCGATATTGCGTCGCTTCACCCGGGTACCTGCAAATGCGGCCGCACGACGATGCGGATGTCCCGGATTAAAGGAAGAGTAGATGACATGCTGATTATACGCGGCGTCAACGTTTACCCAACAGAGCTTGAGGCTGTGCTGCTTAACTTCTCTCAACTTGCGCCCCATTATCAAGTCGTCATTGAGCGGGACAATGCACTTGACCGCTTCGAGATTCATTGCGAGATTACGCCGGAATTCTGGAGTCGGATAGGCAGCGTTCTGGAAAGCCAGGAGGTGGCCGAACTGGTAAAGGAGATCGGCAAGGCCATCAAATGCTCGCTCGGTGTCTCTGTTTTACTGCATGTGAATGAGCCGGATTCGATTGCGCGCAGCGAGGGAAAAGCAGTACGCGTTGTCGATAACCGCAAGCGAGCGGCAGCCGTTCAAGAAAGTGAAGGAGTGGAGGCGGGATGACGAAGATGGGCAGTAGGAATGTGACCGTGTCGGTGGATGGCGCGGTAGGTGTGCTTACCCTGAATCGGCCTGACGTGTTGAATGCCTTGAATCGCGAGCTGATACAGGAGCTTGTAGCTGAACTGGAACGAATGGATCGGGACGAAGCTGTGAAGGTGCTTGTTATTACAGGGAATGATAAGGCCTTCGCCGCCGGAGCGGATATTAGGGAAATGGCGGATGAATCCGCTGTATCGCTGCTGTTGAAGCGGCAGTTCGATGTCTGGGATCGTATCGGCGGCATCGCTAAACCGATCATCGCCGCTGTGAGCGGATATGTCCTTGGCGGAGGCTGTGAGCTGATGATGAACTGTGATCTCGTTGTTGCCTCGGATACGGCGCGCTTCGGGCAGCCGGAAATTCGTATTGGCGTTATGCCCGGTGCTGGAGGAACACAGCGGTTGACCAGGGCAGTGGGGCAGCGCAAGGCGATGGAACTGCTGCTGACCGGGGATACGCTGCTCGCGGAAGAAGCTCTTTGCTGTGGTCTAATTAACAAGGTAGCTCCAGTTGAGCTTTATTTAGAGGAAGCGCTGAAGCTTGCGCGGCGTATTGCCAACCAGCCGCCACTGGCTGTTTCCCTTATTAAGCAGGCTGTTCGCAAGGCGGAGGATCTTTCGCTGGCCGAAGGGCTCGATTTTGAGCGGCAATGTTTCCATCTATTGTTCGCGAGCGAGGATCAGAAGGAAGGCATGCTTGCTTTTCAAGAGAAGCGACGTCCCCAATTCAAGGGCAGATAGGAGGAATCATGGCTGTGTACGAGACGATTTTGTACGAAGTATCAGCAGGCGTAGCCCGGATCACGATGAATCGGCCGGATAAGTACAACGCCTTCACCAGGAAGATGATCGCCGAGATCATTGATGCGTTCCGCCAAGCAGGCAAAGATGCTGCGGCGCGCTGTATCGTCCTGACTGGAGCGGGCAAAGCATTCAGCGCAGGGCAGGATCTGGGCGATGTGCCGGGTGTCGGCGGTGAGGGGGTGGCCGGGCAGGATGGAGCTGCAAACCACGGTGACATGCTGCGTTCGCGCTACAATCCGCTCATTATGCAAATTCGCAATACGGAGCTGCCGGTTATCGCGGCTGTGAACGGCGTAGCGGCAGGAGCTGGGATGAGCCTCGCCCTCGCGTGCGATATGCGTGTGATGTCTGAGCGGGCTTATTTTGTCAGTGCATTCATTAATATAGGGCTTGTTCCTGACTCAGGGGGATGCTACTTCCTGCCGCGCCTTGTCGGCTTGGCCAAGGCGATAGAAATTGCCACGATTCGGGATCGCGTTACGGCGAAAGAGGCGCATCGGATTGGCTTGGTCAATCGCGTATGCTCTGCCGAACGGCTGGACGAGGAAGCAGATGAGCTTGCAGCCAAGCTAGCTCAGCTTCCGACGCGGGCGATTTGGCTTATGAAGCAGACAATGAACCGGGGACTGGAAAAGGGGCTGGCGGAGACACTGGAGCAGGAGGCATATGCCCAGGAGATCGCCGGACGCACGCAGGATCACCGGGAAGGCATGCAGGCTTTTCTGGAGAAGCGGCCGCCTATGTTCAAGGGGGTATAGCCGATGGAAGACTATGTTTCCGGAGGAAGCCTTGGCACGGTCGGTATTATCGGTGCTGGCACGATGGGGGCGGGGATCGCGCTCGTATGCGCTCGACGGGGTCGCCGTGTTCGATTGCAGGATATTAAGCCAGATGTGCTGGAGGCTGCGCAAGCCTATATTGGTTCGATTCTGTCGAAGGACGTTGCGAAGGGGAAAATCTCGGCGGAGGAGAAACGGGCGACACATGATCTTATTGAGTTAGTGCAGGACATGGCAGCATTAAGCTCATGCTCGATCGTCATCGAGGCGATCCCCGAGAATCTGGAGTTGAAGCGATCAGTGTTCGCCCTCTTAACAGAGCTTTGCAGCAGTGATGCGCTTCTGCTGAGCAATACGTCTTCCCTTTCCATTACGGAGCTTGCAGCAGGCTTGTCTCATCCGGAGCGCATCATAGGCTTTCATTTTTTCAACCCTGCGCCGATTATGCCGCTCGTGGAAGTCATCCGCGGCCACAAGTCGGCAGATGCCTGCGTCGCCGCCGCTCGCCGGTTTGCGGAGGAGCTGGGCAAGGTGCCTGTGTTGGCGGAGGACTCGCCCGGATTTATCGTCAACCGCGTCGCCCGACCTTATTATAATGAAGCGCTGCGCATCATAAGCGACCGAGTGGCTAAACCGGAGCAAATTGATCGCATTATGAAGCAGGCTGGCGGATTCAAAATGGGACCGTTCGAGCTGCAGGATCTAATTGGTCTCGACGTGAATCTGGCGACAACGGAATCGGTCTATACCCGGTTCAATCATGAGAGCCGCTTCAAGCCGAGCCGGATACAGCAGCGCATGGTGCAGGCAGGAAGCTTAGGCAGGAAGACAGGAGAGGGGTTTTATTCATATGACCAATAACGTGATCCTGTTGGATGGGAACGGCCCGCTGCGTGAAGGCCTTCATGTGCTGCTGGAACGAAGCGGATATGAGATTATTTCATTGGCAGAGTCGGAGGAGTGTAGGGATGCCCTCTCCTCGGTTCGATACGGTATGGAAGTAACCAATGATGATGTGCTTGAAAAGCAGGCGAACATCGTGAAAATGGATCGGCTATTGCCGCCAGAAATACCAATCGCGGCTACCTCGCTAGCTCTCTCTGCCACTGAGATCGCATCATGGGCATCTCAACCGAAGCGAATATGCGGCTTCGGGACGCTCGCACCCCTAGAAGAACGCGAGTTGATTGAAGTGGCTCCTGCCTTGCAGACATCAGAGGAAACCCTTCATAGTCTGGAGGAACTGTTCCTCTCTTTGAGTAAACAGGTAGACATTGTGCAGGATGAGGCGGGACTCGTCTTCCCGCGCATTCTCGCCTTAATCGTAAATGAAGCCGCCTTCGCTCTAATGGAAGGGACGGCTTCCGCTACGGATATCGATACGGCTATGAAGCTGGGAACCGGTTATCCGTACGGTCCACTTGAATGGGCAGACAGAATCGGGCTGGATGATGTGCTGGCAGTTCTGAGCGGGCTCCACCGCGATCTGGGTGAAGAGCGGTATCGCCCAGCTCCGCTTCTGCGCAAGCTCGTGCTGGCAGGCCGGTTTGGCTCCCGCAGCGGCCAAGGCTTCTATTCCTATGATATTGGGGGGGAACAAGATGGCAACACCCGTAATTATTGATGCGATACGTACACCGATCGGACGTTACGGCGGAGCGCTCAAGGATGTGCGCGCCGATGATCTGGGCGCAATCGTTATTCGCAGCCTGTTGGAGCGGAATCCGGTCGCCCCGGAGCGGGTAGACGGCGTTATTGTAGGCTGTGCGAATCAGGCGGGGGAGGACTGCCGCAATGTGGCGCGCATGTCGCTGCTGCTGGCTGGAATGCCGGTCGAGGTGCCGGGCGTGACGGTAAATCGCCTATGCGGATCTGGTATGGAGGCCGTTCTGCAAAGCGCCTATGCAATTATGGCAGGTGCGGGGGCATATGTATATTGCCGCCGGGACGGAGAGCATGACGCGGGCACCTTATGTGATGATGAAGCCGGAGGCTGCTTTTCAGCGTGGGCACCAGCAGATCTACGATACGACTTTGGGCTGGAGGATGACCAATGACAAGCTGGCCACTCTCTATCCGCCCATCAGTCTAGGAGAGACGGCGGAGAACGTGGCGGAGCAATACGGCGTCAGCCGGCAGGAGCAGGATGAGTTTGCGCTCTCCAGCCAACGGAAGTATGCTGAAGCCCAAGCAGAGGGGAAGTTTGCAGCCGAGCTTGTTCCGGTGGAGGTGACTGGGCGCAAGGGCAAGATCATGAAGATCGAGCAGGATGAACATCCTCGCCCTGAGACGACGCTGGAGCAGTTGCAGAAGTTGAAGCCGGCCTTCAAGCAAGGGGGAACTGTGACGGCCGGGAACTCGTCGGGACTGAACGACGGGGCAGCGGCGCTGCTCATTATGGAACAGGAGGCCGCCCATTCGCTTGGACTTCGCCCACGCGCCCGCGTAGTTGCTGCTGCATCTGCTGGCGTCGATCCGTCCGTGATGGGAATCGGCCCCGTGCCGGCCGCGCGCAAGGCGCTTCAGCAGGCTGGACTGAGTATCGAGGACATTGATCTGTTCGAGCTGAATGAAGCATTTGCTGCACAGGCAATTGCCAGCATGCGGGAGTTGAATATCGACCCGGTACGGGTGAACGTGAACGGCGGGGCGATTGCGATTGGGCATCCGCTTGGGTGCAGCGGGGCTCGGATATTAACGACACTGCTCAATGAGATGGAGCGCCGAGAGGTACGTTATGGCTTGGCTGCGATGTGCATCGGCGTTGGTCAAGGCATCGCCACTATAATTGAGCGAATATGACCAGGTCGGCAGCTTGAATGGGCATGGTTGATTTTTTGGGCGAGGAGGAATCAACGTGAAGCAAGGATTGGTTCCAGGCGCTGAAATAGCTTTTGCTGTGACTGTTACACCGGATATGTATCCTGCTTTTGACGGCACGGCCATTCACGAAGTGATGTCTACCGTCACCATGATTTACTATATGGAGAAGGCTGGTAGAGAGATGATCGTTTCTTTTTTGGACGAAGAGGAAGAAGCTTCGGGGCTGGCTCTTGATATCAAGCATGTAGGGCCTGCGGTCGTCGGACAGGAGGTAACATTTCGAGCTGTATGTATCGAGGTGGGAGCGAAGCGCATGGTGTGCGAGGTGACGGCAGAGACGAGAATCAATCTAGTCGGCAAAGGAACGTTTACGCAGGCGATTTTCGATAAGAATACGATGGCAGAGCGGCTTACGGCTTTGCACCGCAAGGCGGAAGAAGAGCAGAAGCTATCTTGACAAGTTGAGCGGTGGTTCCTCCACTCCGACATACCCTCCATTTTGCTTGAGCTATGGAGAATCAAGTGATACAATTTGACGAGATACAACATTTGGAAATCACGTGATTGACTAGGAGTGGTGAACATGAGGCCGCAATCGATGCTGTTTACCATATACGGCGAGTATGTACGTCATTATGGTAGCGAAATCTGGGTTGGGAGCCTGACCGCCCTGATGGGGGAGTTCGGTTTGACCGACCAGGCCGTACGGGCCGCTATCTCACGCATGCTGCGCCAAGGGTGGCTGGAGTCGCGCAAGGTGGGAAATCGCAGCTACTATTCAATGTCTCCGCGCGGCAAGCGGCGCTTGGATGAGGCGGCGGCCCGCATTTATAAACAAGAGACAGATGTGTGGGATGGCAAATGGTGCATTGCGAGCTACAACATTCCCGAAAAGGATCGGGGCATACGGGATCAATTGCGCAAGGAACTGGCATGGCTCGGCTTCGGCATGTTGACGACGAGCACCTGGATCAGTCCTAACGATTTGACCGACAAGGTGAGGGACATCGTGGAATCACGCGGAATATCCGGATATGTGGAAATTTTTAAGGCAGATCATATCGCTTGGAGTAAATCTAGGCAGTTGGTGCAGAAGTGCTGGAACATCGATGAGATTAATGCGGCTTATGCTGAATTTATTGAGGTATACCGCCCAAGTTATAAAAAATTGCTCACGATGCTGCAGCAGGGGGATGCCATACCTGACGGCTACTGCTTCGTAGAGAAGAGCAAACTGGTTCACTGGTACCGGAAGTTCTTATTCATTGATCCGGACTTCCCTGAAGAGCTGTTGCCAGATGTGTGGTTAGGCAAGGAAGCGGATCAATTGTTCCACAACTGCTATGACTTGCTTCATACAGGAGCTAGTCGTTTTTTTGAACAAGTATATGAACCTTCTCCTGATGCGCTTCCGATTCGCAATATCGAGCATGCATAACACTTTTGGAACATTGGCATAGGTACATATCTCGGGATAATGAATCTCTATGAATTTTGATTTTAAGGGCTCATTGCAGCTTTTTTGCTTCCGTGCTTTAACGTAGGGTCGTATTACCGTTGAATATTTTTAATGAAAGCTTGTGCGAGTAATAAGACATGGAGTGAGCAGCATTTCGATGATTCCAACGGTGCGTTTTGCGGTTTATCACGTGTCTCCTCCTGTATGAATACTTGTCCTCATTCTGCATGTTTGTGTAAAAAAAGTTCTGATGATAGCTCTCCTGTTTGTGGAATCATTTAGTTGAATCCGAATTTAGTTACTAGGGAAACGTACAAATGTCCTTCATTTCAATTGCACATAAAGATAAGCGCTTTGCTTCTGTAATTTGTGCCAAATTGCAAAATAGGCAGCTAGGACTTATAGGGAATTGCGAGGAATGAGTGTGTTATCACTAAGTGAGATAGCGGTGTGCGCTAATGTATCGAACGGCGTGACCGCTTTTCATTTGCAGGTGGAAAAAAAGGAAGCTTGACAATTCAAACCGGTTGTAACTATAATGGTTACACGAAAGGGTGAGCAGCATGAAGATAAGCAGCCGCTTTAGTGTAGCCGTCCACATTCTATCTTTGCTGGCGCTTGAACCGAACGCCCATCATACGTCGGAGTGGATGGCGGGCAGCGTCAACACGAATCCTGTTGTTATCCGGCGGGTAACATCTCAATTGAAGAAGGCTGGGCTCGTCGATGTACGGCCTGGTACTGGTGGAGCGACGCTAAGCAAGCCAGCAGTTGATATTACGCTTCTTGATGTATATCGTGCTGTAGAGGCTGTTGAAGAGGGCGAGTTGTTCGGTTTCCATGATCATCCGAATCCGAAGTGTCCAATCGGAGCCAACATAGAATCGGTGTTACAACTGGTTATGCTGCGTGCGCAATCTGCCATGGAGCAGGTGCTGGCAGAAATGACCTTGGATCATCTGGCAGTTGACCTGAAGGATCGAATGGAAGAGAATGAGTAAATCGTTCTAGGGTCAGGCGGTTATCAATTTGAATTAGAAATACTCCAGTGACTAATGGAGTTTTTCACGGTCTGGTTGTAACTACCTTTATTACATTAAAGTTTTATTATGGTTGTGAGCGTGCACTGCTTACTTGAAGGCACTTACTTGAAGGCAATAATGAATATTTATTATAGAAGGGAAGATCGATGATTATGAAAATTGCAGTATATGGTGCTACAGGTACAATTGGACAACGTATTGTGAACGAGGCTTTGACTAGAGGACATGAGGTAACGGCAGTTGTTCGTGATGCTTCACGTGTTGCACAGTCGCATGCGAACTTGACAGTGGTAACCGGAGATATTCTGAATTCTGCAAGTGTTGCGGAGCGTACAGCAGGCCATGATGTTGTGATTAGTTCCATCGGTCCTAAAATGGGGGAAGAATCTGCGCTTGTCGAAGCTACTCGCGCCTTGATCAACGGGGTGAAACAGGCTGGAGTTGAGCGCTTGATTTCCGTTGGCGGAGCGGGCAGTCTTGAAGTGGCTCCAGGCGTTCAAGTGGTAGATACTCCGGATTTCCCAGATGCATGGAAGCCAATTGCACTCGCACACCGTGATGCGCTTGATGTATATCGTCATGAATCCACATTGGCATGGACGAATGTAAGTCCTGCTGCCTTGATCGAGCCAGGAGAGCGTACTGGACAATATCGTACTGGTACGGATCAATTGGTAGTAGACGCAGAAGGCAACAGCCGCATCTCAGCAGAAGATTTCTCCGTGGCCATCTTGGATGAAGTGGAGAACCCGCAATTTACAGGCCGTCGCTTCACAGCAGCTTATTAATCGTTACAATTTACACTCATTCAAATGTTATGAATGGATGCCTAGCTGCGGCTGGGCTCCAGCATACAGCATAGTTGAATAATAAAGGAGAATCGAGATGCCAAAATCAATCTTTCTTAGTCACGGTTCGCCGATGATTGCCATATTGGATAATGAATATACTCGGTTTCTAACTGAGCTCGGAGCAAGCATGCAGCCGAAGGCGATTGTTTTGTTCAGTGCCCATTGGGAAACTGAAGAGACTACAATATCGTTCCAAACTGGAACGTATGAGACGATCTATGATTTCTATGGTTTTCCAGATGAACTGTTTCAGGTGAAGTATCCGGCTACAGGTTCCATCGAAATTGCCACTGAAGTAGAACGCTGCTTGTCCGCACGTGGGATTGCCGTAAACCGTGATGAATCACGCGGTCTAGATCATGGTTCATGGTCGTTGTTGAAGCATTTGTACCCCAATGCGAATATTCCGGTCGTACAAATCTCGGTAAACCCATTCCTTCCCGCAGAGCAGCAGCTGCTAATCGGCGAGGCACTAAGTGAGTTGGATGAGGATATTCTTCTCATAGGCAGCGGAGCGACCGTGCATAATTTGCGCATGTTGAAGTGGGAGCAGACAGAACCGGAAGCTTGGGCCATTCAGTTCGATGACTGGCTCATTGAGAAGCTGGAGAAGAAGCAATGGAGTGAGCTGGTAGCTTATCGGGAGCATGCTCCGCATGCAGCATTAGCAGTACCTCGGGCAGAGCATTTTGTCCCATTCTTCATTGCGCTTGGAAGTGCAGGAGCAGCCTATGATCCGAAGGTCATTCATCGCAGCTATGAGATGGGGACACTCAGCTACATGTGCATGTCCTTTACGTAATGCTTCTACAATCGAAAGAGAGATATCCTTCACAGGATTACTGTGACTGGGATAGCTCTCTTCTTGCTATGCAGCAATTGCGAGTAGGACTAGTTTACCAGTTATAACCTAAGATAGCCTAAGGTAACCTAAGACAACCAGATGAGAAAAGTTACCTACAGTTGTGTTATCCAATTGTGTTATCCTTCAACATGTTGCTTACCAGCTTGATCCACCTGAGGAATTTGAATTATTGTTGTTGCCCCAGCTTGATCCTCCAGATGAGTTGCTGTTCGTATTGCGATTAGCTGCTTGCCGTGCGGCCGCTTCCTCTTGCTGTCTTTCTTGTCTTATGATCGATTCGTAAGCTTGCTCCATTGCTGAAAGGATACCTGCTAAGGCAGCTGCCTTGCGGGCGGCCTCGTTGTAAGCGCCATTATGCATTAACCGATCAATGTCAGTGCTAATGGATGAGAATTGTGAGCCATATTGGTGAACATTCAGCCTGCTGCCGTATTTGGCGCTGGATGAATGATATCGCTGCTCCATTCTAGCCAGTTCCTGCTCCACATTTTGTTTCTGAATCGCGGCACGTTCGACTGCACTCAAGAATTGATTTGCTTCATTCATGAATCGTGTTCCCGTATCTGTAAGCAAATCCATATCATATGGCTGCTGTGCCAGGAGCTGGCGTATGCTGGATTGCATGGCTGCTAAGCTCTTCTCCTGCTGCTGCCAGTTCGAGTAGATACGATGGCGCGCGATCGTAAGCAGACCTTGAGCGAAGCTGTCTTCAGCAGATGCCTGCATCTGCTTCGCTTCTTCCAGCTTGTGATC
Source organism: Paenibacillus sp. E194 (assembly GCF_000935845.1). Taxonomy (NCBI): domain Bacteria; kingdom Bacillati; phylum Bacillota; class Bacilli; order Caryophanales; family Paenibacillaceae; genus Paenibacillus; species Paenibacillus sp. E194. The sequence continues at coordinate 27,954 of NZ_JMDX01000025.1, read as the reverse complement.
GAGCTTGCGAATTAAGTCGCTGTAATGCTCAGCCGCTTGATCAAGCTTCTGAAGGATCGTAAGGATGTGATCGAGTTCGCTTCTTGCTTGTTCATATTCCTGCACGTCCTCATCGCACCATTGAGTCACTCGACTTAGTGAGGATTGTACGGTATCTACAACCTGCAGCTCCTCACGATACTGTCTCCATGCCTGTTCCCAATGTTTCCCTCGATATTGTGTCTGTGCGCGGGTAGTTAATACAGTCAGTTCCCTATCCTGGGCTGCATATTGGGACAGCTTCGTCACTATCGACTGAATATCGTGAGCATTCTTCAACTTCAAGTCAGCCAGACGCTGCGTGATCTGAACAGCTTCAGCGAGCAGTTGACTTGCACGCTCGGCGTGCTGTGCCGTGGCAGGAATATCTCCATGCTTCAGGCGATCAAGCATCTGCTCATTACTCTGCTGCGCTTCCTCAATCTTGCCGTATGGATCGATACGAACGAGCTTCAAGCGATGCTCCTGGGCAATTTGAGTGACGGAGTTTCTAGACTGATTCATCTGCTCAGGAAAGCGCTGATACTGCTCTGCGTATCGCGATACCGATTGCTGATCCTGTTCCAATCGTTGAATCTCTTCATTCACATGAATCACGCGCTGCTCGGATTGAATCGGATCGAATACTTCCAACTGCTTGCTGCTCAGCAATTCAGCGGATATCGCTTCTTGTATTCGCAGCAGATCCTCCAGCGGCCAACCGCGGCTCGTTTGCTCCGCTTGGATGGAAGTAGAAATATGCTCTACCCGCTGTACAGCATCCGCTATTGTCCGCTTCAAGTTGAGATCGAGCTGATGAATATGTTCGATTTGAGCGGTTAGCTGCTGCGTTTGTGTTGTCATTGCTTGTAGTTCTGTATTCAGTAGCTTCAGCTCGGAGCGAGTGCGCGGCTGAAGGCATTGCTGCCATCCTATGCTAGCTGCATACTGCTTCATTTCATGTAAGCGAATAATGGATTTCTCGGATTGAGCACCTGCTTCTGTAGCTTGTTGAAGCGTTGCCCCTTGGGACAAATCTCGAAGGGTACGAATGCTCTCCAGGGCTTGATTCGTCTGTACCATTAAGTTCGGTATGTCCGTTTGCAGCCGCTTCACCGTTTGCATCATGCGAACGAGATACAGGATGATGAGTACGAGCAATACAATTGCAATGACAAGAACAATCCACAGCCATGATGAACTGGATTGCTGTCCATGAGGTTGCCCAACCGGTGTCTGGCCGTTATTCGTATTCCCGTTATTTTCTGCCAGAGCATTAGATGCACTCATCAGCTCTGAGACTGCCTTTGCAAAGTCGCCCTTCTTCGCATAAGGAATAAAGTGTGTATCTACGAACTGTTTCAATGCGGTACTGCTGCTTGCGCGGGAGGCTGCTGCATCCACTTGCTCCTGCAGGGCATGATTGTTGAAGTTCATCTCAATACGCTGATCTTGTTGCGAAATCAAAATCAGGAAAGGAGATCAAGCTGGGGACATTCAAACTTGTTATTGATCCCGGTACATGTAAATTGCTTCTACATGATTACGAATGCGCGGGAAAAGGGACGTGTTGGATTCTTAGCAACCAGTGGATGAATATTACTGTAGTAGGCTATTGGAATGGAACAAACGCACATGTGTGTAGGGGGAATGGTCAAAATTTCGTCAGCAGCATACACGGATGAACAAATGCCGATCATTTGATCGGCATTTACGCGTTCTATTGGTATCGAATAATAAGTTGCTAGTCTAAATGATGTTTCAATTATTGATTTTGTTCGAGTGGGATTGTTGTCTATTGCGTCCCTGCAGATTCCTTGATCGTGTGAATGCCGGCAATAAAAGCATTGATTAACAGATCTAGGCTGACATCGAGGTCGAGGGGAATGCCGAAGCCTCCCTTTTGCTCCAATGATGAGAACCCGTGCAGTAAGCTGCGAAGGCCGCGTGCTGCGTGAATCGCTGCATCGCCCGTAAGTTCATATGCATGCAGGACTTGAACGACCAGTTCAACAATTTCCGTACTGACTCGCTGCACATCCGCGTTTTGTGGATCAGGGGCTAGGAGTGTTGCATCATAGAGTCCAGGGTGATTGCGGACAAAAGAAACATATGCTTCTCCAATCGAACGAACAGCCGCGTCGCCGGAACGTCCAATTGCAGCGCGTGTCATGGCGTGGTTTAATTGCTCCAGACCATAGATGGACAACAATTGCCGTATGCCCTGCAAGCCGTCAACGTGATTATATAAGGACGGTGGGCGTACCTTCAGCTGCTGCGCCAAAGAGGCTAGCGTAACTGCTTCGAACCCCTGAGTGTCCGCAATTAGGGTGGCTGCTTCTAGTATGGTTGCGGAAGTCAAACCAACTCTTGGTGACATGTTCATTGCTCCTCTGTTTTTAAGTCATTAGTTAATCGCTTTTCATTTATTTCGTAGTGCAATGTTAAGATTAAATGTAAACTTCCATCGTCCAGTAGACAAATACCCCCTACCATGATCTATTATAACTAATGTCATTAGCTTTATCAATAATATCAATTGTTTTATAGTGAAATCGATTCCTATGGAAGGGGAAGAGGATATGGGTTTATCTTCGTGTTGCAAATGTGTAATTTAGGATTGCGCTTTCTGTTGGAACTGTGTGCATTGGCGACATTTGCGTATTGGGGAATACAGACGGGCAAGAGTCCCCTTATGAGAGTATTGCTCGGTGGCGGGACCGTTATTGCTGCGATATTTATTTGGGGGACATTTGGCTCTCCAAAGGCAACGATAACGCTTAAAGGTTGGAGTCATGCCTTGTTTGAGGCAGCTTTTTTTGGTCTGACTATATTTTTGCTGTACGAGGTAGGAAAACATAAGCTGGCTGCTATTTTCCTCATCGTTCTGATTGTGAATTGGGTATTGATGTATATGTGGAATCAGTAAACATCGTACTAAATAAAATGTTGCAGTGAGGCACCCAACTCGTGCAGTTGGGTGTTTATTTGTTTTGCCAATACGGGCGTATGTAGAGGAAATAAAGGAAAATATTGTAGTATGATTGGGGCGGGTGTATAATTTTTGTCATATATCAGGAATGTATGGCAGAAGGAGGCATCATGAAAGTAATTGCCGTTCGAATTGACAGCATGATCAGGCTGAACGACTGGCTGCCTTTTTTATCGCCAGAGCGAAGAGAGAGGGTAGGCCGTTTCTATCGAGAGATGGACTCTATTCGTTGTGTGCTAAGTGAGCTCGTTGCCAAGAGCTTAATAATAGAGATGACAGGCTGTTCTTCTGATCAAATTGCGATTCAAGTGGATCAGTTCGGCAAGCCTTATATGAGTGGGCCTATCAATCACATTCAATTCAATATCTCGCATTCAGGAACATGGGTTGTCGGTATTGCGAACGATCAGGGTCACCTAGTGGGGATTGATATAGAACAGATTGATGAAGATATGGAGCTAGGTAGCTTTGCAAGCATTTTGTCAATTGATGAGAAGCGGGTGCTTGACTCTGTACCGGTAAACGAACGGATGGAGCACTTTATTGAGCTGTGGACCTATAAGGAGAGTTATGTAAAGGCTGATGGGAAAGGGTTATCCATGCCAATTGACTTGTGTGCGTTCACCCCTAGTCTAACTGGCGAAGCTGCATGGCAGTTAGCGTCACCTAGCGACATCCCATATTATTGGAAGTCTTATTCTGTTCATCCTGACTATAAGATGACTGCTTGTTCGGCGTGTAAGCGGCTGCCGGAGACCTGTGCCGTGAGTAAAGCCTCAGAATTTTTGCAGCGATATGTAGATCTGCGAGCCCATGCTGCGTCTGCAACCTGATAGATAAGGTTATTGTAGATGGGATGCGGTATAAATGATGATTCATTGATGAGGTAATGAGGACCCGTGAAATTCACAAGTTGAAGTGGCGGTGATCCTAATCAGCGTCATACGGATAACTCATTACCAATATCATGAAATTATCATGTAATTTCATAAAGGAGATTAATCAATTGCATAACAAAAGATGGATAACAGCTATGTTGATGATCCCTATTCTAATCGGCCTAAGTGCATGTGAGCAAGGAATATCAAATGTGCTTTCTATGAAAGGTACCCCTGTCCATGTAGAGCGTTCTTTGGACGCTGGGAATGTATCTCGCATCTCGATTAAGACAAAGAGCTCAAACATCCAATACAAGATTGGAACTAGCGATCAGATTAAAGTTCGATTGAAAGGTACATTCGATGGCAGCGAAGGAGAGCAGGAACAGCTTTTGGTCACGGAAGTTATGAATCAAGATCAGCTAGCGATCAAGGTAGAGCCGGTAAAGGGAAAGGCATATTCCAACATGTCTCTATCGCTAGAAGTTGAAGTTCCCACGAAGGTCTATGAGGAATTGAAGATAAAAGCTTCGAGCGGTAATATTACGACAGGTGAGATTGAAGCTGGCCAATTGTCTGTCGAAGCTTCCTCCGGAAACATATCCGTCGGAGGATATGTGGGGAAGGAGTATAAGGTGGAAGCTAGTTCAGGCAACATTGAACTCGGGAAAATGGCGGGAAATGGAAGTGTAGAGGCTTCCTCTGGCAACGTAGATGTGGCTATTTCCCCTTTCCAAGAATCGGTTCGCGTTCATACAAGTTCAGGAAATGCGACCATTCGCGTGCAGCCGGATGCGGTATTTCGAATTGTAGGAGATACGAAGCTGGATCGTGCTGATTTGAAAATTCCGGTAACGCTCGAGCATAAGGAAGACAAGAGAAATTTCGAGGCAAGCGTCAATCAGGCCACATTGGAGTCGCCTGTTCTGGATGTAACGATTTCGTCTGGGAAAATGATATTGGATAAAATAAAATAGCGTAGTGAATGAGCCGCTTCAGCGTTACATGCTGGGGCGGTTTTTTTGATTTTGTCGTTCATGAAATCATACAAATAGAGTGCGTACTCCGAATTTTTTTCTTGATTATTTAGGGAGATGGTTCTAGAATATTTTTTGATTGAATAATTAATCAACCAAAAACCTAACTCATTCTAGAAAGGAACATTCGTATGGAAATGAACCGAAACAAACGAAATTGGACGATAGCAGCACTGCTGTTGAGCATATTCCTGTCGTCCTTGGATCAAACAATCGTATCTACTGCACTGCCCTCCATTGTTCAGAAGATTGGTGGGCTTGATGTTGTATCGTGGGTATTCACGATTTACATGCTGGCATCAACAGCGATCATGCCGGTAGTGGGGAAGCTGTCCGATATGTATGGGCGCAAGCGGTTTTATATCGCAGGATTGGCCCTCTTCACGGGAGGCTCTCTGCTATGTGGGCTTGCAACTTCAATGACGCAGCTTATCATCTTTCGGGGAATTCAGGGACTAGGAGCTGGTTTTCTCATGCCGATTACGTTCACGCTTATTTTTACGATTATTCCACAGGAACGTGCAGGCAAATTCCAAGCTCTCTTCATGGGGGTATTTGCGCTTTCTTCTGTCGTTGGGCCGACAATCGGGGCTTTTATTACGGAACAGCTCTACTGGCATTGGAACTTCTTCGTGAATATTCCGTTTGGCATCGCAGCCATCTTTATCATGTGCTGGTCATTGGTTGAATCACGCGCTAATACAGGCAAGCCGAGGGTGGATTATGCTGGCGCGCTGCTTCTTATTGTGACAACTGTTATTCTCTTGTTAGCATTCAAGCTGGCGGGTGAGGACTATGCTTGGGGATCGTGGGAAGTGCTGCTTATGCTGCTAAGTGGGGCACTGGCGCTTGTTCTATTTATCGGGATCGAGCTGCGGGCATCGGAGGCCATTATACCTCTTCACTTATTCCGCAATCGGACGATTGCTGGCGTTTCGCTAGCTTCCTTTGCTCAAGGGATGATTATGTATGGTGCTTTGCTCTACATTCCATTTTTCATTCAGGCGGGGCTTGGGGGGAACATAAAGGATGCGGGCAATGCGCTAACGCCGATGATGTTCTCGGTTATGGTTGGTACTGTACTGGGAACAATGCTGATGAAGCGGCTCAGTTGGAGGGGATCGGTGCTGCTCGCGGCAAGTCTTATGGGAATGAGTGCATTCTTATTTACGACTCTGCCGCTTGACGTAAATATGTGGTATGTTAGGGGAAATACAGCCTTAATAGGTGTCGGGATTGGAATCCTTATGCCGAATGCGCAGACGGCTGCAACACTTACTGCACCTGAACGATACAGAGGAGTCGCTACCTCGATGGTTACCTTCTTTCGTACGATTGGCGGCGTGCTTGGAGCATCCATAATGGCGGCCATTGTAAATCAGCATCTGGCAACAGAAATTCAGCGTCAGGCTTCTGTTCTGAATCTGGATTCGGTAGTAGTGGATAAGCTGAGCAATGCGCAAATGCTGATTGGGTCGACATCGCTGTTACCAGACCATGCAGCCGCAGCATTAAGAGCGTCACTCGTTGCTTCCATTCATTCCGGCTTCTGGCTGTTGGTTATAGCCGCCGCCATGGTTCTGCCGATGGCTGTCTTGATGGGGAATGAGCGGTTTCATGCGTCAAATGCTGTACAGTCGAAGCATTCGGATCATACATCTGTATAGGCATTCGTAGAATGATTCATTGTGTAAAGGAGGGGGCTCAGCCATGCGGTTGCTAGTTCCATTAGCTGCTGCTCGTGCAGAGCTGTATGTATATGTCACCTAGAAATGCGGATCAAAATAAGTTGATTCGGGATGAGCGTAAAGAACAGATTCTAAACAGCGCTTTAAAGGTGTTTTCCAATAGAGGATTCGTAGCTACCAAGATTAGCGACATTGCGAAGGAAGCTTCTTTGAGTCATGGTCTTGTCTATCATTATTTTGAGTCGAAGGATGAGATATTCGCAACATTAGTGGAACGGGCACTGCATTCTTCCGATCAATTAATGCTGATGACGGTGTCGAGTCAAGGGAATAGCTTGGATCAGATTGCATGGATGACGCAGCAAATTTTAAGTGCGTTCGCGGAGCGCGAAGAGGCTGTGTATTATCATCACATTATGCTGCAAGCCACTACGTATCAATCGATGCCGGATTCCGTGAAGTCACAGATGCAGCAATTAACCAGTCCAATGAAGCATATGGTAGGGATGATAGAGGAAGGCCAGCGCAGGGGAGAGATTCGCGACGGGGATGCCAAGCGGCTGGCTACGCTGTATTGGTCCATGATTCAAGGTCTGGCGCTTATGAAGATTGAAGCGGGAGAATATTTCAGTATGCCAGATTGCGACATGATTGTTCGCATATTCAATTAAATTGCCCGCTTCTGATTGGTAATTACTGAAATGTTGAATAATAGAATGAGGCTTCATGAAGTGATGGAAATACAGGATTCGTAGCTAATGCTTCACGATTGCTCACAATTGGGCAGAAGGCTCTGATTCGTTCGTGAGCGTTTACATATCTGCAGATTATGATAGTATAGGTTCAATGAAGTAAGGTTGAGTAAGGTTGCGGCTCGCCTTACCTTATGCGTGTTGACGGCATATTCATAGAATCATTTCACAGAAGTGGGTTGTAGACATGGATCATGACAAACAGCGATTGAGTATTGAAGCGGCAAGATTATATTATTTATCGGATTATAGCCAGATGGACATTGCAGCCAAGCTAGGGGTATCCCGTCCGACTGTATCCCGGCTGCTGCAATATGCGAAGGAGCAAGGGTTCGTACGGATCGATATTGTCGATCCGCTTGAGGATCTGGATGCATTGGGAGCACGACTTAGACATCGGTATGGTCTGGATACGGCACTCGTCTGCTATTCGCCGGTGAACGAATACAAGGAAATTCAGAAACATATTAGCAAGCGAGCAGCTGAGTATTTAGCCGAAACGGTTCAAGATACAGATATTATCGGTGTAACATGGGGACGTACGATGCATGCTGTTGCACAGCAGCTTCAACAGAAGCAGGTTCGAGGCGTTGAAGTTGTACAGCTTAAGGGAGGCATTAGCCACTCGCATGTGAATACTTATGCGGCAGAGACGGTGAATCTGTTTGCATCAGCCTTTCATACGATTGCCCGATATTTGCCGCTGCCCGTTATATTTGACAGCATCGCCGTGAAGCAAATGGTGGAGGAGGATCGGCATATCCGCCGAATCATTCAGCTTGGCAAGCAGGCCAATATTGCGGTATTCACCGTGGGTACGGTGAATGATGATGCATTGTTATTCCAGCTTGGCTACTTCAGCAGTGAAGAGAAGAAGCTGCTGCAGAGTAGGGGTGTTGGGGATATATGCTCGCGATTCTTCGATGCGGAGGGCCGCATTTGCAGTGAAGGAATTAATGATCGAACCGTAGGAATTGATTTGCCGGATTTGCGGGAGAAGGACAAGTCGATTCTTGTAGCAGGGGGACAGCGCAAGATTGAAGCGATCCGTGCAGCGCTTATTGGAAAATATGCCAATATACTCGTAACTGATCAATTTACAGCACAAGCATTATTGCAATAATTACCGCTATGCAGCGACAATGAAAGCCCTTAGAGTAGGTACGTGGAGGCGAAGCCCCATATTCTGTTCTGAGGGATTTTTTATGCGCTTTTTGTTCAAAATATTGTAAGAAAGCTGTTCATAATATTGTAATGAACAAAATTTCTAGGTGATCTTTACATCTGTTCAAACCGCATGATATGATACCCATGAAATCAATATTACATTTGTTGCATTGATATGACACAAGAATATAAGGGGTGTGCAGCATGAGCATAGCACGTATGATTGACCATACGATGTTGAAGGCAGACGCTGTTCAAGCGGATATTGCCAAGCTGGTTGAGGAAGCGAAGCAGTATCAATTCGCTTCGGTGTGCGTTAACCCGACTTGGGTGGCTTACTGTGCAGAGCAGCTTGCTGGTACAGAAGTTAAGGTATGTACGGTTATTGGATTCCCACTCGGTGCATCTACATCTGCTGTTAAGGCATTGGAGACGCAAGATGCGATTGCAGGTGGTGCAACCGAAGTTGATATGGTTATTAATATTGGAGAGCTGAAGGCCGGCAACGATGATTTCGTGCAGAAGGACATCGAGGCGGTTGTGAAAGCGGCTTCAGGCAAAGCGCTCGTCAAGGTCATTATTGAGACTTGCCTGCTTACTGATGAGCAGAAGGTTCGCGCTTGTGAACTGGCTGTAAAGGCAGGGGCTGACTTCGTGAAGACATCTACAGGCTTCTCGACAGGCGGTGCGACTCGTGAAGATGTAGCACTTATGCGCAAGACGGTTGGCCAGCAGACAGGTGTAAAGGCATCTGGCGGCGTTCGCAGCTTGGAAGATGTGAACAACATGATTGAAGCGGGAGCAACTCGAATTGGAGCAAGCTCTGGCGTCAGCATCATGAACGGCATTACATCAACATCTTCTTATTAAAATAGAGACGTGAATCATTCCTTCGTCAGGCGAGTTGCTTATGGAAGGAATGATTCACTGTCCAATGAGGAGGATCAGCCCATGAAAGAACAGTTGATTCAAGAAGCGCTGGAGGCGCGCAAGCAGGCTTACGCACCATATTCTCACTTCCAGGTTGGGGCGGCTATATTAGCGGATGGAACCATTTATCGTGGCTGCAACGTAGAGAATGCATCCTATGGCTTGACGAACTGTGCGGAACGAACGGCTGTATTCAAGGCTGTATCGGAAGGCAAACGTAAGGTAGAAGCTGTTGCTGTAGTTGCGGATACGGAAGGGCCTGTATCTCCGTGTGGAGCTTGTCGCCAAGTGTTGGCAGAGTTCTGCGATGGTGATACGAAGATTTACTTGACGAATCTCAAGGGTGACACAGAGGAATGGACAATGTCCCAGCTGCTTCCTGGCGCGTTTTCTGGCGCCGATATGGAGAAGGATAGCGAGTAAAACAAAGATAGCAATTACGTTCGATTTGAAAGCGGTAACAAGGTGCTCTAAATCATTTTTAAGAAATCGATGCATGCTCTAGCATGGGGGGAACTTTACATGAAATTTGTAATTGCGATCATTGGTCTGCTGGCTGTATTCGGACTCACATATATCGCAAGTAAGGATCGACGCAACATTCGCTATCGTCCATTGGCCATAATGGTCGTGTTGCAGGCAATTCTGGCATTTGTGTTGTTGAATACAAGTGTCGGGGAAACATTAATTTGGGGCTTTTCTTCCGTGTTTGATTCATTGCTTAAATATGCAGCCGAAGGGGTCAACTTCGTATTTGGCGGCATTGTGAATGATATCAAAGGCACCCAATTTTTCTTAAATGTTCTGCTGCCGATCGTATTTATTTCCGCGCTGATTGGTATTTTGCAATACACGAAAATCTTGCCGTTCATTATTAAGTACATCGGTCTTGGATTGAGCAAGATTAACGGTATGGGCAAGTTGGAATCATACAACGCGGTAGCATCTGCAATTCTGGGTCAGTCTGAAGTATTTATTTCGGTGAAAAAGCAAATCGGATTGCTGCCGGAGCGCCGCTTGTACACATTGTGTGCTTCTGCGATGTCGACGGTGTCGATGTCCATTGTCGGTGCTTATATGACAATGATTCAGCCTAAATATGTAGTAACTGCGCTTGTATTGAACCTATTTGGCGGATTTATTATCGCTTCGATTTTGAATCCGTATAAAGTATCCAAGGAAGAAGATATTCTGGAAGTGCAGGAAGAGCATAAGCAATCGTTCTTCGAAATGCTGGGCGAATACATTATGGACGGCTTCAAGGTCGCGATTACCGTTGCTGCGATGCTGATCGGGTTCGTCGCATTGATCGCACTAGTCAACGGCATCTTCGGCAACATCTTCGGAATTTCATTCCAAGAAGTGCTTGGTTACGTGTTTGCTCCATTTGCATTCCTGATGGGGGTACCTTGGAAGGAAGCGGTCGATGCGGGAAGTATTATGGCAACGAAGATGGTTGCGAACGAATTCGTAGCGATGTTGGATCTTGGCAAGCTGACTCTTTCTGAGCGTACTACAGGTATCGTATCTGTATTCTTGGTATCGTTCGCGAACTTCTCCTCGATCGGCATCATTTCTGGTGCAGTGAAGGGACTTCATGAGAAGCAGGGCAACGTAGTAGCACGCTTCGGTCTTCGCTTGCTGTACGGCGCTACGATGGTAAGCGTATTGTCTGCGATTGTTGCAGGTATTTTCCTATAACTATATTCACAACGTCCACTTCTGGTTAAGTGGACGTTGTAAGCATCTAAATCAGCTTGGGAAAGGGGAACGACATGATGACAACATTCAAAAGGATTCATCTTATCGTTATGGACTCGGTAGGCATCGGTGAAGCACCTGATGCGGCACAATTCGATGATGTAGGCTCAGATACACTCGGGCATATCGCACAGGAATGCGGGGGGCTGAACATGCCTAATATGGCTGCACTCGGCTTGTCCAATATTCGCTCGATTCCTGGCATAGAGGTGGCCGAACGTCCCCTAGGCTATTATGGAAAAATGCAAGAAACCTCCCGCGGCAAAGATACAATGACTGGACATTGGGAGATCATGGGGCTGTATATTGATACTCCATTCCGCGTGTTTCCGGATGGATTCCCAGCGGAACTGATTGAACGCATTGAGGCGAAGACGGGACGCAAGGTAATCGGCAACAAGCCGGCAAGCGGGACCGAAATTATCGATGAGCTCGGTGAAGAGCATGTGAAGACAGGCGCTCTCATTATTTATACTTCTGCGGATTCTGTTCTACAAATTGCAGCGCATGAAGAGGTAGTTCCATTGAAGGAGCTGTACGGGATTTGTGAGTTCTGTCGCGAAATTACTCGAGATGACCCTTATATGCTTGGACGGATTATTGCACGTCCATTTGTAGGGGAGCCTGGGAACTTCACGCGTACGTCGAACAGACATGATTATGCCTTGAAGCCATTTGGCCGCACAACAATGAATGAGCTGCAGGATCAAGGCTACGATGTGATCGCATTAGGCAAAATTTCAGATATTTATGATGGCGAAGGAATTACACAAGCAATTCGAACAAAGTCTAATATGGACGGCATGGATAAATTTATCGCGACACTGGATGAGCCATTCAAGGGATTAAGTTTCATAAATCTCGTTGACTTCGATGCATTGTACGGACATCGCCGCGATCCAGCGGGTTATGGACGTGCGCTAGAGGAATATGATGCTCGGCTGCCTGAAGTATTTGCGAAGATGACGGATGAGGATTTGCTCCTCATTACAGCAGACCATGGCAATGATCCAACGTACAAAGGCACTGACCATACGAGGGAGTACGTTCCACTTGTTGCATATTCTACGCGCTTTGCAGACGGAGGCAAGGAGCTTCCACTTCGCGGAACATTTGCAGATATCGCGGCAACGGTTGCCGAGAACTTTGCAGTTGCAGCACCAGCGTATGGCAAGAGCTTTTTATCTGACTTGAAATAATTCGGATTTGAAATAATTCATCATACTGGAGGAACATAACTATGAGTGTACACATTGGAGCGAAACAAGGCGACGTTGCAGAAACGATATTGTTGCCAGGAGATCCATTGCGTGCGAAATATATCGCAGAAACGTACTTGGAGGATATTACTTGCTACAACGAGGTTCGCGGGATGCTCGGCTTCACGGGAACTTACAAAGGCAAGCGCATCTCCGTTCAAGGTACGGGCATGGGGGTTCCGACAACAAGCATTTATGTAAATGAGCTGATCAATGAGTACGGTGTGAAGAACTTGTTCCGTGTAGGTACTTGCGGTGCGATGCAGAAGGATGTTCATGTGCGTGATGTCGTGCTTGCTCAAGCAACTTGTACAGATTCCAGCATGAACCGTCATGTCTTCGGCGGATATGATTACTCCCCAATTGCCAGCTTCTCCTTGCTGAAGGGGGCTTATGAGAATGCGGTTGCGAAGGGAATGAACGTTCATGTCGGCAACATCTTCACTTCCGACATGTTCTACCGCGATGACAAGTCTGTTGTTCAGAAGCTGATGGATTACGGCGTATTGGCCGTAGAAATGGAAACAACGGCTCTGTACACACTGGCTGCGAAATATGGTGTGAATGCATTGACAATCTTAACAGTAAGTGACCACTTGCTGACAGGTGAGGAAACGACATCGCAAGAACGTCAAACAACATTCAATGACATGATGGAAGTGGCACTGGAAACAGCTATTTCGCTGTAAATGGCTGCTTTGTAAACAGTAAGTAAGATAGCAAACGTTGCAGCTTAGAAGTGAGTTCGTTTTCATGCAGAAGTGATGAATGAATCTGCGTTCATGATATCAGCAAGCATATATCCAATGGAGAGCGAGGAGAATCAACGATGAGAATGGTGGATCTGATTGCGAAGAAGCGTGACGGCAAGGAACTGACGACAGAGGAAATTAACTTTGTTATTGATGGCTATACCAAGGGTGATATCCCGGATTATCAAGTCAGTGCATTTGCGATGGCCATTTATTTTCAAGATATGACGGAGCGGGAGCGGGCTGATCTGACGATGGCCATGGTCAACTCCGGTGAAACGATTGATCTCTCAGCAATTGAGGGCGTTAAGGTGGATAAGCATTCAACTGGCGGTGTTGGCGATACGACGACGCTTGTACTCGCCCCTCTGGTTGCTGCATTGGATATTCCGGTAGCCAAGATGTCAGGCCGCGGGCTTGGCCATACTGGCGGTACGATTGATAAGCTCGAGGCAATCGAAGGATTCCATGTGGAAATTACGAAGGACGAGTTCGTAAACCTAGTCAATAACCATAAGATTGCGGTAATTGGTCAGACAGGCAACCTAACGCCTGCGGACAAGAAGCTGTATGCATTGCGTGACGTTACGGCAACTGTCAATTCCATTCCGCTTATTGCAAGCTCCATCATGAGCAAGAAGATTGCGGCAGGTTCCGACGCCATCGTGCTCGATGTGAAGACTGGAGCAGGGGCCTTCATGAAGACGGCTGAGGATGCGAAGGAATTGGCGCATGCGATGGTCAGCATCGGCAACAATGTCGGTCGCAAGACGATGGCTGTTATATCCGATATGAGCCAGCCGCTCGGACGTGCAATCGGCAACTCGCTTGAAGTACAGGAAGCGATTGATACGCTGCGTGGACATGGCCCTGAGGATCTGGAAGAGCTGTGCTTCGCGCTTGGCAGACAGATGGTATTCCTTGCTGGCAAGGCGTCCTCCTTGGAAGAGGCGGAAGAAAAGCTGAAGGAAGTCATCACGAACGGAAAGGCGTTGGAGAAGTTCAAGGAATTCATCGCGAACCAAGGCGGCAATCCAGAGGTCGTCGACGATCCGAACAAGCTGCCGCAGGCTGCTTACAAGATCGAAGTTCCTGCTAAGGAAGGCGGCGTAGTGGCGGAAATCGTCGCTGATGAAATCGGTACTGCAGCGATGCTGCTTGGCGCTGGCCGCGCAACGAAGGAGTCCGAAATCGATCTTGCTGTAGGCTTGATGCTGAACAAGAAGATTGGAGATGCGGTTAAGGCAGGCGAGTCCTTGGTAACGATTCATGCGAATCGTGAGAACGTGGATGACGTCATTGCTAAGATTTATGAGAACATTCGGATTAGCGACCATGCAGGGGCACCAGTGCTTGTCCATGATATCGTAACGGAATAAGATTTAGATTATATGGAGAGCAGGATGCGGGCGAATGCCTTGCAGCTTGCTCTTTTTCCTTTTCATGCAGATTTTTCTATATGGGTGATCAGAAATAATGGGGGTGTACATCTTATCAAATAATCAAATAACGTTAACGCCTATCATTTTGCGTAATCCGAACCTGGCATGGATAGATGAATTGAAATCATGCTATCATGAACTCAACAATATCGTAAGGGGGAGCTGCATGAGATATTTTCCGCTCGGAGATTCGGCGGTTGTCGTGGAATTTGGTACCCTCATCGGGCAGGCTGCACATGAGCAAGTTCGGTTGTTGTCACTCTACCTTGACGAACATCCGATGCAAGGGATGATTGAATACGTCCCTTCTTATACGACTGTAACCGTATTTTATAATCAGGATCTGCTGCGGTATGATGAGGCACAAGTGCGGCTGGAAATTGCTGTTGCTCAATCGTTACATATGAAGCTTGAATGCAATATTCGAACTGTCGATATACCGGTATGCTATGGTGGAAGCTTCGGTCCTGATTTGAATGAAGTCGCCGCGATTAACCAGCTGTCACCGGATGAAGTTGTTCACATTCATAGCAGCGGGGAATATGTAGTCTATTTGCTTGGGTTTGCGCCAGGATTTCCGTTTCTGGGAGGAATGTCGAAGCGGATTGCCGCACCAAGGCGTTCCACTCCACGGCTTGCGATTCCATCGGGTACAGTAGGGATTGCCGGCATGCAAACGGGGGTGTATCCAATCGTCACGCCTGGCGGCTGGCAGTTGATCGGTCGGACACCCGTGCCGTTATTTCGTCCGGATATGAATCCTCCAACCTTGCTAAGAGCAGGGGATAGAATACGCTTTTTGCCTATTACAGAAGAGGAATACACGAAATGGGAGGAGCGCGGGTCATGTGTATCCGGGTAAAATCGGCGGGCATGCTGACAACGGTTCAGGATCTCGGCCGCTTTGGGCTGCAAAAGTACGGTGTACTAACAAGTGGCGCAATGGATGGGGTCGCACTGAGGCTGGCGAACTTGCTGGCAGGCAATGAAGAGGGCGCGGCAGCTTTAGAGATTACGTTGCTTGGGCCGCAGCTTATATTTGAAAAGGGCGTCGTGGTCGCCCTAGCGGGGGGCAACTTGTCTCCTAGCATTGATGGAATGAGCATTCCGCTATGGCGTCCCGTGTATGTTCCTGCGGGAAGCACATTACAATTCGGGAGAACTGTATCGGGCTGCAGAACCTATCTGGCAATAAGCGGCGGGCTATCCGTCCCGGAAGCGATGGGTAGTCGCAGCACTTATTTACGGGCAGGAATAGGTGGATTGCATGGTCGAGCGCTTGAAGCTGGAGATGTGCTGGAGATAGGAGAAGCTGCCGAACCGTTCAAGTTATGTTCCCTTGAAACGATTGTCATGCCATGGGGGGCCAGCTTTGCGATTCGTCCTGCTTACAAAGAAAATCCGGTGCTTCGCGTCGTCCGTGGTCCTGAATTCGATACCTTCAGTGAAGAAAGCAAGCATCGATTATGGACGGAGCCATTCCGCGTTACGACGCAGTCGGACAGAATGGGCTACCGGCTCGCAGATGTACCGCTGGCTGTGGCAGAACCTGTTGACATGATATCGTCTGCCGTCAGCACAGGCACGATTCAAGTACCGCCGGAAGGCGATCCGATCGTGTTGTTGGCGGATCGACAAACGGTCGGTGGATATCCGCGAATCGCTCATGTAATTAGTGTGGATTTGCCGCTCATCGCCCAAGTGAGACCAGGCGGGTATATTCGATTTGCAGAGGTTACACAAGAAGAAGCACAGGACTTGTATGTGAAGCGGGAACAAGAGATTGCCCAATTCCGGCAGGGACTATCCCTGCGGATTCGTTAGGAGGGAAAGTACTATGCATCAAATTGATATAAACTGTGATATGGGTGAGAGCTTCGGCGCATATCGGCTCGGCACGGATGAAGCAATTTTGCCGTTCGTAACATCCGTGAATATTGCTTGTGGTTTCCATGCTGGCGATCCATCCGTCATGAAGCGGACTGTAGCAGCAGCACTTGAGCGTGGGGCAGCGATTGGGGCCCATCCCGGACTACCTGATCTAGCTGGATTCGGACGGCGCAATCTCGACATCACTCCTGAGGAAGCCTATGATATGGTCGTCTATCAGGTCGGGGCACTGTACGGATTTGTCACGGCGGTTGGCGGCAAGATGCAGCATGTGAAGCCGCATGGCGCCTTGTACAACATGGCTGCAAGTAACTACGCGCTGGCTGAAGCGATTGCCCGAGCTGTCCATGATATGAATCCAGAGCTGGTGTTATTCGGACTATCGGGAAGTGAACTGGTAAAGGCGGGTCAAGCCGTTGGACTTCGTTGTGTGCATGAAGTATTCGCAGACCGAACGTACCAGGCTGACGGTTCATTGACGCCGCGGCGGGATGCCAATGCACTGCTTACGGATACAGAAGAAGCGGTACAGCAGGTCATTCGCATGGTAAAAGAAGGGGTTGTCCACGCTGTCCAGGGTGTTGATGTGGCGATTCAAGCCGATACGGTATGCATTCATGGAGATGGCACACATGCGCTTGCTTTTGCCCAAAGCTTGCGGCAACGGTTGAGTGATGAAGGAATTGTTGTGCAATCCGTTTGGGCGAAGTAGAAGTTTTTTTCTGACTTATATATAGAAGAGATAGCGTCAAGGTAGCTGAGGGAAGTAAGCCAGAAATGGGGAAAAAGGTGTTATGCTTTTTTTAAAGAGAGTTCATCTCTTAGAGAAGCATTGACACCTTTTTTATTTGTCTATTGTGAAAACATTTTCAAAATGACGTAATAAATAATTGGATTCACCCAATTCGCTTTTATATATTGCGTATTATTTATTTATAGTATACATTAAATGAAAAAGGATAAAATATACATTTTCTTATTTGTTGGAGACGGGATGAAACAAGAACTCGGTAACAGTGGAATAGGGAGGATAACCGTGATCGCGAAAAATAAGGAAAGCACTCAATTGGCTGGTCTGTATGTAGACGAATCTCAGAGGAACCTGGCGGTTGCCAAACTGGTGGAGTCCGCTCTCTGCAACGGGGAAGGTCATCTAACTTCGACTGGCGCTTTGCAAGTCACAACGGGCAAATATACGGGACGTTCCCCGAGGGATAAGTTCATCGTCAGAGAGTCGGACACTGCAGACCATGTCGCTTGGGGCGATGTGAATCAGGCAATCACCTCTGAGCAATTCGACTCGTTGTATAACAAAACGATCAACTATATGAAGAATCGCAAGCTCTTTGTATTCGACGGCTATGCAGGGGCAGACCTGGCTTATCGTTTGCCTGTCCGCTTTATTAATGAATACGCGTGGCAAAATTTATTCGTTCAACAATTGTTTATACGTCCAACAACAAATGAGTTGTTAACTCATGAACCTGAATTTACAGTGATTGCAATGCCTGGCATGAAGGCGGATCCGGCTGTCGACGGGACGAATTCCGAAACGTTCATTGCGATCTCATTCGAGAAAAAGACTGTGCTCATCGGCGGTACCCATTACGCAGGCGAGATAAAAAAATCGATTTTCAGCGTGCTGAACTATTTGCTTCCCTTCCGTGGCGTTATGCCGATGCACTGCTCGGCGAATGTCGGGGAGGATGGAGACACGGCGTTGTTTTTTGGATTATCGGGAACAGGAAAAACGACTTTGTCGGCTGACCCGGATCGCGGCTTAATCGGCGATGATGAGCATGGCTGGTCCGATGCGGGCGTATTCAATTTCGAAGGCGGATGCTATGCCAAATGCATCGGGCTGTCGCAGGAGAAAGAGCCGCAAATCTGGAATGCAATCCGGTTCGGCTCTGTCCTGGAAAACGTGTGGATTGACACCGTAACCGGTGAGGCAGACTACCATAGTAATTCACTGACGGAGAACACGCGGGCCGCTTACCCGATTGATTATATTCATAACTCGATCATTCCCGGTACCGCAGGCCATCCGAATGTCATTATCTTTTTGACGGCCGATGCCTTTGGCGTACTGCCTCCCGTATCCAAGCTGACGAAGGAGCAGGCGATGTATCACTTCCTGTCCGGCTATACCTCCAAGATGGTAGGTACGGAACGTGGCGTAGTCGAACCAGAAGCGACATTCTCGGCATGCTTTGGAGCTCCATTCCTCCCATTGAGACCGGATGTGTACGCAGAAATGCTCGGGGACAAAATCACGAAATACGATGTAAAGGTTTATTTGGTTAATACAGGATGGAGCGGTGGACCCTACGGGATTGGTGAGCGGATGAATCTGTCGTACACAAGAGCGATGGTCAAGGCGATTATGAATGGAAGTATCGAGAAGGCAGCCTTCACTTCTCATCCTGTATTCGGCATGCTTATCCCTGATGCGGTACCATTCATTCCCCATGAACTGCTTGATCCGAGGAACATGTGGGCGGATAAATCGGCTTATGATCGTAAGGCGAAGCAGCTGGCGGAGATTTTTGCTCGCAATTTCGAAATAAAATTCAGCGATGTAGCGGAGTCCATCAAGCTTGCCGGCCCGCAGGTATAATTGCTGTGAGGAGAGGGGCTGCCTCTGCGTTGTGTTCATAACGCAGAGGCAGCCCCGATTCATTTTGTGCGGGGAGACACGCAGCGAAGGAAGATTGTAGGGGGAAGGACGGCGAAATCTCTTATTTAGATAAATTAGGGAGGTATCCTATGAACGTTGTCGTATCATAAATACTCCATCCGCTAATGGTGTATAATCGTTTTGCGCGGTAGGTTTCGCCGTTTGGATGTAACCAAAAATTAAATTTGGAGGTGTGAAGAAATTAATGGCGAGCATTATTGAGATTGAGCAAAGGCTTTCGCAAATAAAAAGCATTTTAAATAAAAAGAGAAACAAAATAGATCAGGAAATGTATGACCTAATTGATGAACGCAGAATATTAAACAGGAAAATATCCTTAATGAAGGGTGAAGAAACAGCTATACCCATTAAAACAACATTTCCGCAGGATGTTGGTGCTCCGCTTCCTCATGTTGTATCAAACGGATACAAAACCTGTTTATTATACTATATAGGCACTAGTAACCCCGAATGGGATGAAAGTGCAAACATCATTCATGAACTTGATCCGCAATCGAAAGATTATGTTGCACTTATTCAATTTGAAAGGTGTTACAGCATTAGATTCGGTGGAGTTAATGATGAAGTTTTGCATGGACACCCGCTCTATGAACATGGGTTGGAAGGTTATGAGATGCACGAAATCAAAAATTCTTCCTGGACAAATGAACAAAAGAAAATCAATTCAGTACACTCTAATTTTAAGCAAGAGTTATGGGACGCGAGAAAACACTATTTTTTTACTTTTCATGATGATATTTTCGAGTGTATAGCCAATGACTATGTTGTTCAGGTTTTTAGAGGAAAATTAAGCAGCGTAATGCTGCTTGCAAATGAAATGTTGTTCTCTGACTGATGCGGAAAATAAGCATACTGCATATTCAGCCTTTGTCTCCCATACGCTGAAAACAAAATGCGGGATGCGACAGTTGCGCCGCACTTGTGGCCAATTTGGCTCGAAAAGTCAAGCAAGACGGGCAGAGAGGCCGACACGCGCTAATCCCCTCCGCTTAACATGTGTCGGCTTTAACTAGCCCGGAACACTGCAAGCATCTGCTACTTTTATTGCGATTGCTGTTCAAGTCTGTTGAGCATGAGCCGGTAACTTCCATTGCCATTGTGCAGGATACGCTTGACGCGCGAAATAATGGCCGTGCTTGCGCCAGTCTCCGCCTCGATTTCCATATACGTGTTGCCGTTCAACAGCAATTTGGCGACTTCCAACCGTTGGGACAGTGCCTGCAGTTCTTTAGGTGTCGTCAATTCTTCAAAAAAGTCATAACATTCCTCGATGCTTTGCAGCTTTATAATGGCCTCCAGCAATTGCTCAATCGCCGGGTCGCCGGAACGCTTGGCACACATATCGTCAATCAACTCCAATTCGAAATGAATACCACGAATGCGCTTATGCTTTACTTTTAGACAAGATGACGCCTTTTTCCTTCTATTTGTTCAAAAAACATTCACAATTCAATGAAGATGTGCTCCACTTGCTGCCTCCTCACTACGCTAGTGCATCGAAGCGGTTCATCCCTGCCGAATTCATGCGCGTCTGTCCAGCCGCGGTTACTTCGCCGTGCGTTGTAGCATGGGCGCGTTCGGGTACACTTTTGCTAGATATTGGTATCCATCATATACTCTCAGTGGAAGCAATCCATGTGAGTGTAGGAGGATGTTGAATGAAGAGACAAGAGGTTTTCGAATTAACGGAGAAAGAGATTTTCCCAATCCAAGAAATCGACTACATTGAACTTTATACAGGGAATGCCAAGCAAGCGATGCACTATTTCGTCAAAGGGTACGGATTCCGCCCTATTGCCTATTCTGGCTTAGAAACTGGCAACCGAGAGCAAGTATCGTATGTAATCGAGCAAAATAAAATCCGGTTCGTACTCTCTGGGGCTCTCTCTGACGACCATCCAATTGCAGAGTTCGTCAAATTGCACGGGGATGGGGTCAAGGATGTTGCGTTGCGGGTTAGTAATGTTGAAAAGGCTTACAAGGATGCAGTCTCACGCGGCGGAATCGCCATTATGGAGCCTGTCGAATATTCGGATGAGCACGGCAAGGTCAAAAAAGCGATCATCGGCACATATGGAGATACGATTCATACGCTGATCGAGCGGGATAATTACGAAGGATTGTTCCTTCCCGGCTATCAATCCATCGAAGACACCCTCCCACATCAATCGTCCGGACTGATCGGCATCGATCATGTCGTCGGCAACGTGGAACAAATGGAAGAATGGGTGGCTTACTATGAAAATGTGATGGGCTTCAAGCAAATGATTCATTTCGATGATAAGGACATCAGCACGGAATACTCGGCATTGATGTCTAAAGTTATGCATAACGGCGGCAGAATTAAGTTCCCAATCAACGAGCCGGCAACTGCTAAGCGCAAATCACAGATTCAGGAGTATCTGGAATATTATAAAGGAGCAGGCGTGCAGCATCTAGCCCTGCTGACGAACGATATTGTCTCTACGGTGACGGCGCTCCGCAAGAACGGGGTCGAGTTCCTGAGCACGCCGGACTCCTACTATGAAATGCTGACGGAACGGGTTGGAAGCATTGATGAAGATATTGCCAAGCTTCAGGAGCTGAAAATTTTGGTGGATCGCGATGATGAGGGCTATTTGCTGCAAATCTTCACGAAGCCGCTTGTCGATAGACCGACACTGTTTTTCGAGATTATTCAACGCAAAGGAGCTATTGGCTTCGGCGAAGGCAATTTCAAGGCCTTGTTCGAATCAATCGAACGGGAGCAGGAGCGCCGCGGCAACTTGTAGCACCGCGCCACAGGAAGGAGTAGAAGCCGCATGAATATTACACCGCATGATCTTCATTGGAGAGACGCTTACAAGCTGATGATAGGCTCCATCCTGCCGCGACCGATTGCTTTTGTGTCCACGATCGATTCGAACGGTATGGCGAATTTGGCGCCGTTCAGTTTTTTCACAGCAATCTGCGCGGATCCGCTTATGATCTGCTTCGCCCCGATGCGCCGAGGGACGGACGGATGCAAGAAGGACACGCTCCTTAATATTGAAGCAACCGGTGAATTCGTGGTCAATATTGTCGGGGAACAGATCGTCGAGCCAATGAATGAGACAGCTGCCGAATTCGATCCCGAGGTGGATGAGTTCCAAGTTGCGGGCTTGACCCCGATCCCAAGCGAGCTAATTCGCCCCTTCCGGGTGCAGGAGAGCGGCATTCACATGGAGTGCGTTCTCCATGATATCCTGCATTTCGGCGATCAGCCGGGCGCTGGCAGCCTTGTTATCGGCAAGGTCGTAATGATGCATATCAGCGACGAGCTGTATGCTGATGGCAAAATCGATATGGAGAAGCTGCTTCCGATCGGACGCATGGCCGGCCAAGTTTACACTCGTGCCGCTTCTGACACCTTCATGCTGGAGCGAAAAAAGTAGCGGTATAACGGAAAGCGGGAGGTTCTATGAAGTTTGTGACATTTGACACCGGAACAGGCTCGCCGCGTTCCGGTTGGCTGCGGGAAGGCTGCGTCGTCGACATGCATGAGGTCAGTGCAGGGCGGCTGCCGAGCGAATTGCTGGAATTTGTGCGCCGTCATGAGGACTATATGGAGGAGGCCGAGCGAATCGATAGCCGCCTTGGCTCTGATGCGAAGGCGATGCTCTCGTTTAAGGGCATCTATGCGGCATCCGATGTCACCTTGCTTGCACCGCTTCCGAAGCCGCCGAGCGTCCGCGATTTCTATGCCTTCGAGGCGCATGTGATCGGGGCAAGGCGGAGACGGGGACTCGATATCATGCCAGAATGGTACCAGTTCCCGGTGTTTTATTTTAGCAACCATCAGGCCATTGTCGGCCCGAACGCGCTTATCCGCAAACCGACCGCCACCTCCGCTCTGGATTACGAGCTGGAGGTGGCCTGCGTCATCGGCAAGGAAGGACGGGATATTACTGCCGAAGAGGCTGATTCCTATATATTTGGCTATTGCATCATGAACGACTGGAGTGCGCGCGATATCCAGCGGGAGGAAGTGAAAGTCGGTCTCGGCCCGGCCAAGGGCAAGGATTTTGCCACCTCGCTCGGGCCGTATCTAGTCACCAAGGACGAGCTCGAACGGTATCGTACAGGAGAGCGCCATGACTTGGAGATGAAGGCTCGCGTCAATGGCGCCGAGCTGTCACGAGGGAATATGCGCGATCTCCACTATACGTTCGGGAACATGCTCGCGCGGGCATCGGCGGACGCCACATTGTATCCTGGGGATATTATCGGATCGGGCACGGTCGGAACCGGCTGTATTCTCGAACTGGGGCAGGAGGTTCACCGCTGGCTGGAGCCCGGCGATATCGTCGAATTAGAGGTCACGGGACTTGGCTTGTTGCGTAATACCATCGGTTGAAGCGGCGAAGAAGCCGCTCAACCGGTATTGAATTGAAAAGAGGAGGATTCGTGTCATGGCCTATTACCGCTGCATGGGAGACATCCCTGGAAAGAGGCATACGATGTTCCGCAAGCCGGACGGCACCCTGTACCGTGAGCAAGTGATGGGAACGAAGGGGTTCTCCGGCATTCAGTCGATCTTGTATCACCATTATCCGCCGACGGCTATCAGCAAGGCGGAAGTGCATGCCGTCTTCGATATTGAGTTCGAAGAGCAGGGGGCGCTTCGCCACCGTCATCTATTGACTGGCGATTGCATGGATGCGGACGACGCTGTTGCTGGCAGACGCTATATGCTTGGCAATGAGGATCTGCTTATCGCGACTGCGAACGTCGATCAGGCGATGGATTACTTCTACCGGAACGGGGACGGGGATGAACTGTTGTTCGTACATGAAGGAGAGGGTGCCGTGGAGACGATGTTCGGCACGCTCCATTACCGTCCAGGGGATTATATCAACATACCGATCGGCACGATCTATCGCGTCATACCGAAGCCAGGGCAAGGGCGTACAAAGCTCCTGGTCGTGGAGACGAACAGTTGGATTACAACGCCGAAGCGCTATCGCAACCCGCATGGCCAGCTTTTGGAGCATAGTCCGTTCTGCGAACGGGATTTCCGCGGTCCGGATAAGCTGGAGACTTACGCTCAGCTTGGTGAATTCGAAGTAAGAACGAAGTCTAGGGGATATATCCATCTGCATATATTCAACCATCATCCTTTTGATGTTGTAGGCTGGGATGGGTATTTGTATCCGTGGATTTTCAATATTGCCGATTTCGAGCCGATAACGGGCCGCATTCATATGCCGCCGCCGATTCACCAGACCTTCGAGGGAAATAACTTTGTCATTTGCTCCTTCGTGCCTCGATTATACGATTATCATCCCGATGGAATTCCTGCCCCCTATTTCCACAGCAATGTAGACAGCGACGAGGTGCTCTATTATGTCAGGGGCAACTTCATGAGCCGCAAGGGAGTGAAGGAAGGTTCCATTACCTTGCATCCATCAGGCATCCCGCACGGACCGCATCCTGGCAAGATCGAAGACAGCATCGGTAAAAAGGAAACGACAGAGCTTGCGGTCATGATCGACACGTTTCGTCCGCTGCGCGTTGTCAAGCAAGCGCTGTCCTACGAGGATAGTCAATACATGTACAGCTGGTGCGCGGGTTCGCCGGAAGCGTCGCGAACCGTGTAGGTGCGTGCATGAGGTGCAAGATACGCTGATGAAAGGAGCGCATGGCATGAAGGATAGGAAAGTCGTGCATTCCGCCGCTGAGGCGATAAAGGGAATTCAGGATGGCGCTACCTTGATCGTGGGTGGATTCGGCCTATGCGGGATCCCCGAGCTGGCTATTGCGGCGCTGAGAGACAGCGGTGTGAAAAATCTGACCATTGTGAGCAACAATTGCGGCGTGGATGATTGGGGGCTCGGTCTCCTGCTCGCGAACCGCCAGATTAAGAAGATGATCTCCTCGTATGTTGGGGAGAACAAAATATTTGAACGCCAGCTTCTGAACGGTGAGCTGGAGGTTGAGCTCGTTCCGCAGGGCACACTGGCTGAGCGCATTCGCGCAGGCGGAGCCGGTATCCCGGCCTTCTATACGGCTACCGGTGTCGGCACGCCGATAGCGGAAGGCAAGGAGCTTAAAGAGTTCAACGGCCGCACATACCTGATGGAAGAGGCGATTGTCGGCGATTTTGCGTTCGTGAAGGCGTGGAAGGGGGATACGCTCGGAAATCTGATCTACCGGAAGACAGCCCAGAACTTCAATCCGCTGGCAGCAGCAGCAGGTAAAATTACGATTGCCGAGGTGGAGGAGCTGGTCGACCCGGGACAATTGGATCCGAATCATATTCATACGCCTGGCATCTATGTGCAGCGGATACTTCACGGAACCGGGTATGAAAAGAGGGTGGAACGGCGCGTTGTCCAGTCGGCGGCGCAGCAAGGAACGGAGGGATTCGCATGAGTGATGCACGTCAAGCCATCGTGCGGCGAGCAGTGCTGGAGATTGCGGACGGGATGACAGTCAATCTCGGCATCGGCATGCCGACCCTCATTGCAGGCATCATTCCGCCAGAGTTCGATGTGATGCTCCATTCGGAGAACGGCCTGCTCGGCATTGGGCCATACCCATTAGAGGGGAGCGAGGATCCGGATCTGATTAACGCAGGCAAGGAGACGGTGAGCGCTGTGGAAGGGGCATCCTACTTCGACAGTGCCAAATCGTTCGCCATGATCCGCGGTGGTCATATCGATCTCGCCATTCTGGGCGGGATGGAAGTATCGGAGCAGGGTGATCTGGCGAATTGGATGATTCCCGGCAAAATGATTAAAGGCATGGGAGGCGCCATGGATCTGGTGAACGGCGCCCGGCGCATCGTCGTCATTATGGAGCATGTGAACAAGCATGGTGAATCTAAAATCAAGCGCGAGTGCAGTTTGCCGCTGACGGGCAAACGAGTCGTCGACCGGTTAATTACCGATTTGGCCGTATTTGATTTTACCGAAGAAGGCATGGTCTTGATCGAGACACAGCAAGGAGCTGACGTAGAAGAGATTCGTCACAAAACCGAGGCGACGTTCCGAATAAGCCCAGCATTGAACGCGGCGAACGCAACGCCTCGGGCATCGGAGTAAAGGGCTAAGGAGGAGCGTGTATGCAAGTGTCTGTCAAGATCCCGACAAGAAAAGAAATCGAGCCGCTCGGCGTGTACGTGCCGGGAAAACCGATTGAAGAGGTAAAAAGGGAGTTCGGACTTACGGAGATCATCAAGCTCGCGTCCAATGAAAATCCGTACGGCTGTTCGGAATTTGCCGCCCAGGCTATTGTACGCGAAATGGAGAAGTGCGCCTTGTATCCGGAAGGAACCGCCCCCGAATTGGCGGCGAAGCTGTCAGCTCATCTGGGCGTGGAGCCTGAATATTTCATTGTCGGCAATGGTTCCGACGAAATTATCCGTTTACTAACGCGGAGTTATATTGCCGCAGGGGACGAGGCGATCATGGCCGATGTCACATTCCCTCGTTACGATACGAACATTCGTATTGAGGGAGGCGTTCCCGTTGCGGTGCCGCTCATCGAGGGCGTTCATGATCTGGACGGCATGTTGAAGGCGATCGGCAGCAGGACGAAGATGATCTTCATATGCAACCCGAACAATCCAACCGGGACAATTGTGGAGCGAAGCGAGCTGCTTGCCTTCATCGAGCAGGTACCACGCCATATTTTGCTGGTCATCGACGAGGCATATTACGAGTATGTGTCCGATCCGGACAACTTACAGACCATACCACTGCTTGCCAGCTATCCCAATCTGGTCATCTTGCGCACGTTCTCTAAGATTTATGGCTTGGCTGCGCTGCGAGCAGGCTACGGTATGATGCATCCGAGCATCGTACAGGAGTTGATCAAGGTAAAGGAACCGTTCAATTCGAATCGGATGGCGCAAGCTGCGGCTCTTGCCTCACTGAACGATACGACGTTCGCCGAAGACTGTGCCCGGCGGAATGAGGCGGAGAGAACCAAGCTGGTTGCGGAATTGAAGCAGTTGGGTCTGTCCTGCTATCCATCGCACGCCAACTTCCTGATGGTGAAGCTGAATTGTTCTGGTGACGACGTATTCCGCTCGTTACTGGAGCGGGGCGTGGTGGTGCGCGCGGGCAGTTTGCTCGGCTATCCAGATACGATTCGTGTATCCATAGGAACGGAGCAGGAAAATCAGGTATTCATCGAGGCGCTGCG
Organism: Paenibacillus sp. E194; assembly: GCF_000935845.1. Lineage (NCBI taxonomy): Bacteria > Bacillati > Bacillota > Bacilli > Caryophanales > Paenibacillaceae > Paenibacillus > Paenibacillus sp. E194. The sequence goes on along the minus strand of NZ_JMDX01000025.1, from coordinate 518 downwards.
GCATATTCTCGGTCCTTGTGTCAAATCGGTTTGAACCAATCGCGCGCTTCTTTATTGCTGAACTATGTTCGAACGGTTGGTATTGGGATATAACGAGCTATGTTTGCATAGCGATGACTTGAATGATTATTTATTGCACTTAGTAACTATCGATGGTTATCAGTAAATATCAATGTCTGTCAGTGACTATCAGTGAATATCAATGAATATCAATGTCTATCGGTAACTATCGGTGACTAGCAGTCACTATTAGTAATTAAATAATGCATTGCAGATGGGGGTGGCGATCTGTCTGACGTTGTAATTGCAAGCGCTGTGCGAACGCCGATCGGCGCGTTCATGGGCGGATTGAGCACAGTACCGGCTGTTGAACTGGGAGCGCGGGTTATCACAGAAGCACTGGGGCGAGCCGGGGTGCAGCCGGAATCGGTGCACGAAGTGATCATGGGCAATGTGCTGCAGGCGGGCAGCGGCCAAGGGCCAGCACGTCTAGCCGCAATAAAGGCAGGGCTTCCCTG
>NZ_JMDX01000024.1:0-40223 GCF_000935845.1 Paenibacillus sp. E194 | reverse complement strand
CCCTGTGTGCCTTGAAGGATGGATTGGATCAGCATGCTTCGATTACGAAGGAAGAACGGGAACGATATCTCAACTATATCTCGATTGCTCGCAAAGAGTACGACAGCCTTGCGAAGAAGGAAGTGCAGAAGGCATTTGTCTATTCGTTCGAAGAATCTGCGAAGACCTTGTTCGAGAATTATTTAGACAATATTGAGGCATTCTGCAATTGGAAGAAGATACGCGATCCGCTTACGGATGAGGAGATGGATCCAGATGAGCGGCTCATGCGCTCAATTGAAGAACAAATCGGTGTATCGGAAAATGCGAAGAAGGCGTTCCGGGAAGAGATCCTCATTCGGCTGTCTTCGTATTCTCGCAAGGGACGCAAATTCGATTACAACAGCCATGACCGATTGCGTGAGGCGGTAGAGAAGAAGTTGTTCTCTGACTTGAAGGATATCGTCAAGATTACGACGTCCACGAAAACACCAGATGAAACGCAGTTGAAACGTATTAATGAGGTCTCAGCCAGACTGATGGAGGAACATGGGTATTGCCCAGTTTGCGCCAATGAATTGCTTCGCTATGTAGGAAGCTTGCTTAATCGTTAATCTATAAAGATGGAACGACAGATTATTTGACAGATCATATTTTACATTTCCACCTGCAGCTGCCGCATGCAGGTTTTTTTATGGGAAGATCCATGACCTTGAATTAGGATGCGATTGACTTTCACGTAGATTCTTTTTGCAACTTCTATCTGATTTTACGCTGAAACAGAGAGGAGAAACATCGAATAAAGGCGCATTTTTTTATCATTCGACAATAACAGACATCATTTTTGTTGTACTTTGTAGAATTTTGTTGAGAAATGTTCACAATTTCCCTCTTTCATTTTCCTTCTTTTTGCGTAAAAAATAAGTAGAGGGAGTGGAGAGATATGGAAGAGAGAGAAAGTAGAGCAGAATTGCTAGGAAAACGCCGGAGGCATCGCACACGATTAAGGAAGCCAAGCGATGCTCCTTTGGCGAGTGTGTACACGGATTGTTCAGCACCATTCTATGTAACGGAGATTGAGCCGTGGGAACGGGAAGAACGGTGTCAACTGACACCGGATGAATGCATCATGGACGATGAATATTACTATATACACAGCAGATTAACAGTTCCGTTCCGCAATGGCAGAGGGCAAGTGAGTTGGGATGTATGGGTTCAAATTAATCCTGAACATGTTCGACATTCTGCATCCAGCAAGGTGCGCCACGTGAAGGGACGCTTATCATCTGCAATTCCAGGCTACCCGGATACATTGACATTGCCTGTGCAATTGACATTCCAGGGCTCATCGAAGCTGCCAGAGGCACATCTTGGCGAGGCAGAGCATCCGCTCTATGAGGAGCAGCAGGAAGGTCTATCCTTCCAACGCTGGCTTGAGCTGCGTCCGCTGCATAATCAATATCACCAGCTGTCAGATGCCCGTTAGAGGCATAGCACGTATAATATTGGCACCTTACCTACACATTTCTACATCATATCGTGCATTCATACAGCAAGGCACCTTATCTTCTGATAATAAGATGAGGTGCCTTGCTGTCGTATAAGCAATCATGTTGTAGTCGAAGCTTTATCATTGCAGCTGCTGCTTCCCTAATCCATAGGCGGCAGCAAATCCGAGAATCATCATTAGAATGCTAATGGCAAGTGTACCGATTGAGCCGTTCAGTCCTGGATAAACAACGGCCAAAGAGCCAATGACCATGCCGATAATGATGGCATACATGATTGATGGGAACTTGGCAAGCAAGAAGCGGATGAACTTCGTGCTAACAATGAATCCGACGATTACCCCGGCGCCAATAATGGCAATGAGCGGCAAGTTCAATGTTGACAAGGCGTGAATTGCCGTCGGATAAGCACCGAGCAGGAGTAATACGAATGAACCGCTTACGCCAGGGAGAATCATTGCCATGCTTCCCAGCCATCCAGCGAAAAATAAAAATACCCCTGACGATGCTGTAAGCTCAATAATCGAGTTATGATCGTCTGGTTTGAAAAATGCTGTGCACGCTACGGCAGCGGCTCCAATCAGCAGCAGAATATAGTGGACAGGCTTGAAGTTGCGTGATCCATCTGCTTCTCTCCACAAAAATGGCAATATACCAACAATAAGTCCAAGGAAAAAGAAAAAGGTTGGCTGTGGATGCTCGGCCAGAAGCCACTTCATTACTTTACTAAGCAGCAAAATCGCTGAACCGACACCGATGCCTAGCGGGATGAGGAAACCAAGATGCTTTTTCCATTCCCGGCTGAAGAACCCGCTGATTGAAGCGATCAGTTTTTCATAGAATCCGAGTACAACGGCAATCGTACCCCCACTTACTCCGGGAATCAGGTCACTTGCCCCAATCAAAATCCCGCGAATAATATTTTTCCATTCAAACACGTATCTATCTCCTTTTCTATAGTTACTTTCCACTCCATTGTACATAAAAAGGGCGCAGAGTCCAAACGAGGGGGAATGTACGATCGACAATAAAAGTTTACTTGAGTTAATTTAATTACTTAGGTATATTTAATACATGGCCGGCAAGAAAGGATTGGAAATGGGGATGTTGAACATCACGCTGAGAGAGCGGAAGAAGGCAAAGACAAAAATAGCACTTTACGAAGCTTGCTTGGACATGAGTGTGGAGCAATCCTTTCGTGAGATGAAAGTGGAAGATATATGTGCGCAAGTGGAAGTGTCTAAAGTAACCTTTTTTAAGTGCTTCCCGAAAAAGGAAGATGTGCTTGTCTATTACATGTGCGTGTGGTTGACGAAGCGCTGGCTTGAAATCGATGAAAGGGGACTGCGAGGATGGGATGCTGCCAAGCATTTATTCGCTTGCATTGCAGAAGATGATCGCACTCTGCCAGGCATAATGCTGCGTCTTGTAGGACTGCTTGCAGAAGAGAAGATGCATCCAATTATGCCGATGTTGACGGATGCTGAGATTCAGCTGCTTTTCCCTGGGAGAGAGGATCAGGCTCGCGCAATTGATCCAAATCTATATGTGCTCTTGCGGCGCATTGCTGAAGAGGCGATCGCCAAAGGAGAAGCCACAGAACGTTATAGTGTCGGGCAAATGACGGAAATGCTGTTTACGATTTTTTATGGAACCTATTTAACGGCCCATCTTATGATGCGCGGAGATGATATTATGGCCTGTTATATGGAGCATTTAGAAGTGCTAGCAAAATAGGGAGGGATAGAGATGGGGATCCATATGGGGCGCTTTGCGGCCAAGATGGAAGGCTCATTCGTTGTCTTTATTATCGGGATGAGAGTGAATCGTTGGCTTGCAGTACGCAAGTGGCTGCCAGTCGCACGGGCCATGCCGCGTATGATGAAAGAGCTATATCAAGACAAAGACCTCGGATTTCTGCATGCCGAATATTTTATTGGGCGAAATGGTCCGATGTTGGTACAGTACTGGCGTTCCTTCGATGACTTGGAGCGGTATGCCAGAAACGGGTTCCATAAGGAAACATGGCGCAAGTTCCATCAGTCCGGCAAGGCTGGTGAGGTTGGCGTTTACCATGAGACGTATCGGATTGAATCTGGCCAGTATGAAGCGATCTATAACTACATGCCTGCATTTGGCCTTGGCAAGGCCGGTCAGCTTATTCCTGCAGAGGGTACCTATCACAGTTCCCGTCAGCGTTTGAACCAGTCTAAAGTAGGAGGATGACGTTTATTTCATCGGCTGCTTCAATTTTTCTGTAAAATGCATAATTGTTCCTCTTGATCATCCATACTAACATCGTGCGCCGTGAATATAAGTGCGGCATACGGATAAGATGCGATCGCATAGGAGGAATAGGCATATGTCGAATGAGTACTTGCGCCAGCCAGGACAACAACAATTTCGGGATTTGGTGCAGCAGGTGAACGAAGGAACGTCCAATCCGGTATCCTATACAAGCAATAGTGCCAGCTATGGAACGGGAATCTCTTCTGGCTATGGTATGAGCAGCAACTTGGGTTCAGGAAGCTATGGAACGTTAAACGTTGATGTAACAAGTGGTGCATCTCATCAACCGTCAGGATACGTACATAGCTATACTTCGCAACAGTCTGAACAAAATGTAGTACCGAGCAACTTTCAATCGAGCGGGTATGTAGGCAGCATCACTTCACAGACACATGGTGCACCACAAAATGTAGTACCGAACAGCTTCCAGCCGACAGGCCAAGTGAACAGCATTACAGCACAAACGCATGGAGCGCATCAAAATGTAGTACCGAACAGCTTCCAGCCGACAGGCCAAGTGCAAAGCATTACAGCGCAAACGCATGGAGCGCATCAAAATGTAGTGCCGAACAGCTTCCAGCCGACAGGTCAAGTGCAAAGCATTACAGCGCAAACGCATGGAGCGCATCAAAATGTAGTGCCGAGCAGCTTCCAGCCAACAGGCCAAGTGAACAGCATTACAGCTTCCACTCAACAGGCCGAAGGCTATGCATCAACAGGTGGTATGGGATCGTCAAGCATTGTACAAAGCGTGTCAGACCAGTCCTACACCTCATAATATAAGAACAAAGACGGTTCGGAATATAGAACCGTCTTTTTTGATCTGATCTGCTTACTAATATATAACTATTTACATTAGAGTTCTTATTGTTATAATAGTTGTTATGACAAGTTAATAGTTGTTGCAACAACTATTTTCGGTTATGCTGGTGAAATATTAGGAGGTAACACACAAAATGGTACTGCATTTGGAACGAAGGATAGGTTACATGCTCGGTCAGACACACCGTAAGGTAGCTGCAGAGTTAGGGGCGAGATTCCGGCCTTATGATATGACGATTGAGCAGTGGGGAGTGCTGTTCCGTCTTGTTGAAGAGGAAGGCATTAATCAAAAGGGATTGGCTGAGCGATGCGGGAAAGATCAGCCAACCTTGACACGGATTGTGCAGCACTTGCTGCGCAAGGGATGGGTAGAGCGAAGAACCTGCGAACAGGATCGACGCGCATATCGGTTGGCGGTAACTGATGCCGGGCGCTCTATTGTGGATCAGTTGATTCCCATTGAGCAGGAATATATCGCTCAAGTTATGGCGGGATTCTCAAGCGACGAGGAGCAGCATCTGCTGCAACAACTGCAGCGGATTCAAGATAATTCTGCTGCAGCTGAGAAGGAACGGTTGGCAGCGGCGATTAAGGGAAGCGGTACGAAGAAATGAAAGAGATGAAAGACATGAAAGACATGAAAGACATGAATGTGGACTATAGAAATAATGATGAGATTCTTGAAGAAAAGCAGCCATTGTGGACGAAGCCATTTGTGGTGTTAGCTGGCTCGAACTTTCTCGTATCACTGAATCTGCTAATGATAACGCCTGCGCTGCCGGCGTATGTGAAGGATGCCTATCAAGCAGACAACATGACCGTGAGCTTTGTGGTCAGTTTGTTCGCTTTGTCGGCTATTGTGACCCGACTATTTGCGGGAAGATTTTTTGAGCGGTTCCAAGCGATGAGCATTTTGATTGCCGGTTTGCTCATTTATGCCTTGTCGACAGGCGCTTATGCATTTGTACCATCCTTGGCCTTGTTCATGCTTGTGCGCATGATTTACGGGGCGGGATTTGGCATTACGAGTACAGCCCTAGGGACATTGGCAACGCGGATTATTCCTCCTCGACGTATGGGGGAAGGAATGGGTTATTACGGCTTGTCCAGTAGCTTATCCATGGCAATAGCTCCGATTATTGGTTTGTGGCTGCTGCAAAGCTACGGATATGAGTACTTAATTGGAACGACGTTTGTCCTTATCATTATTATTTTTCCAATGCTGCCCCTATTGCGCAGTGCCAAAGCTCCTGCGAGTCAAGCAACCATTCGGCCGCAAGGCTCATGGATTGATCGGCGGGCATTGTTGCCGTGTACGCTTAATTTTCTTGTCACCATCACGTACGGAGGTATCCTGTCCTTCATTACCATGTTCGGTCAGGAAAGAGGGATCGCGAATGTGAGCCTTTTCTTCTTATGTAATGCGATATCCATATTGGTTGTCCGTACATTCGCTGGCAGGCTGTATGACAGCAAGGGACATCTCGCGGTCGTCCCTGCAGGAGGAATAATGTTGGCAGCTTCTCTTGTGGTCTTGGCCTACAGCGCATCGACAGGGATGCTGTGTCTTGCCGCTGCTATGTACGGGCTTGGATATGGCAGTCTGCAGCCTGCATTTCAGGCATGGGCTGTGCAGCGTGTACCTGCTGACCAGCATGCCGCAGCAACAGGCATGTTCTACAATTCAATTGACTTGGGTGTGGCTCTTGGTTCGTTGCTGCTCGGTGCAGTAGCATCAGTCACTACTTATAGCAATATGTACCTCGTATCCTCTTTGTCTGCGGTATTGTTGCTGCTCATTTATGCATTTGCTCTCCTTCGGGCAAGAGCTTCTCGGATGAGTGGGCGTGACGAAGCAACTGCTTCTGCCACTTAGGTGGTGGGTCAGCAAGAGCAGAAAGACTGGCTGTCTTTGTTATGTATACAAAATATAAGTTAAAAATAAATTTAACTCATTTACTTGACAAAAGTAAGTTATAACATTTATTATACTTACATAAAGTAAGTCAATGGCATTAAATAAGCGGACGATTTTGAGTCAACATCATAATTTGCCGCAGGCTATGAGCTATCTTGTCAGAACTCAATGTAAGGCAATAACGTTATACAAAATTTATTTATGAGGTGAACATGATGAAAAAAGTACTTGTTATTAATTCGAATCCTAAACCAACTGAAATGTCCTTCGCTCTTCGTCTTGGTGAGCACTACTTGACTGCGCTTCAAGCTGATGCGGATGTACAAATCGAGCGCGTAAATCTGTATGAAGAGAACATTCCATTGATCGACGGTACCGTATTGGATGCATGGGGTAAAGCTGGCGCTGGTGAAGCATTGTCTGCAGAGCAAACAAAGACACTCGGCCGCATGAATGAAATTTTGGAGCAATTTATTGCAGCAGACGTTGTGGTATTCGTTACACCAATGTGGAACTTGAGCTACCCGCCGCTTCTTAAAGCTTATATCGATAACGTAGTTATTGCCGGCCGTACATTCAAGTACACTGCTGAAGGTCCACAAGGCTTGCTCGGAGGCAAGAAAGTGGTTCATATCGAAGCGCGTGGCGGTATTTACTCCGAAGGTCCAACAGCAGGTCTTCGCTTCGCAGACTCTTACCTGCAAGCGATTATGGGCTTCATCGGCATTAGCGATTACGAGAATATCGTAGTGGAAGGCATGGCTGCAACGCCTGACCGTGCAGAAGAAATTCTTGCTTCCGCGAAGCAACGTGCTGAGCAAAGCGCTAAGAACTTTCTGGCAACTGTAAAATAAGTTAGTTATATCAATCAAACATGAGTGTTCGCACTTGACCATGAGCCGGTTCCTATTGGAGCCGGCTTTTTTCATTTGTCACCAATTGGGCACTCGCACATATGATGGTAACGAATGAAAGGGGGAGGGAGGTAACAGGCACTGAAGGGCTACTTCTATCAATGGGCTCGTGACGCTGATATTCGTCTACTCAACGCGCAATCAATGGCGAGCGCACCTGGCCTGCTTCCTATGCACTATGGTTCTTTAGGCCGGCGGGAGAGTGCCCAGATACGTGGTTCAATCAACAAAATTCTGGTCGGTATCGAGCGCATTATTTCTTTTCCCAACTGGGGACGACTGTCCAGCAGTGTACTCGGGGTAACGAGGCTTCATTAAAAAATCAGTCCAGATGAGACTGTAAAGGAGAGAGTGTAGCATGAATTACATGAGTTATGGTTATCCAACTCCGAACCAATCCGGTAATAGTTCGATTTCTCCAATGAGCACGTCAAAAGGCGGATCTTGTTGCGGATCAAAAGCTCCAATCAGTCCAACTCCGACGCCATATCCGGCACAGCAATCGATGCAGAGCATGCCAATGCAGAACATGTCGATGCAAAGTATACCGATGCAAAGCATGCCAATGCAGAACATGTCGATGCAGAGCATGCCGATGCAGCAGGCATTACAGCAGCCTTTTGCCAATCAGCCAATGCCAATGCAGCAGCCAATGCCAATGCAGCAGCCTATGTCAATGCAGCAGCCTATGTCAATGCAACAGCCAATGGCTATACAGCAGCCGGTTGCAACGCAGCAGGCAGCTACAATGCCTCCTTCGGTCGCCAGCGGTAATGTGATTACGCCTTCCGGCACGGTTCTGACGGGGCTCCCGCAAGAACAATCCTTTATCGAGAACATTTTGCGCTTGAATCTTGGCAAGATCGGTACGTTCTATATGACATATGAGAACAACTCGGAATGGAATGCGAAGATATTCCGCGGTAAAATTGAGGCCGCTGGTCGTGATCATCTCATCATCAGCGATCCGAGAACGGGCCAACGCATCATGCTGTTGATGGTTAACTTCGACTATGCGACATTCGATGAACCGCTTAATTATGAATATCCATTCCGTCAGCCTGAATCTTCTGAAGAACAGTAATTTAGGCACTATCCGCCAGCAAGCCGCCGCCTCTCCGAGAGGTTAGGGCGGCTCTTTGCTTATATTCACAAAACATCCAACTTCCGTTAAACCTCTGATGAGGATGAAACGTTATAATCCGAGGGAAAGGAGGGAAAATAAAACAATAAGAGTGAAGGGAGGGAAAATAAGAATGCATAATGCTGCTTATAAGATTATGATCTTAACGTCCCGTTTCGGGGAAGGACATTGGATAGTAACACAGGCGCTCAAAGGTCATCTAGAGCGGCTTGGCATGCAGGTTATTGTGGTGGATTTAATGGCTGAGGCGCATCCGATGATGGATGCGATGTTTCGGTTTTTATTTACGCAAAGCCAGACGATGTCGCAATATGGGATTCACTATTATGGCTGGAGCTACTATTCAACGCGCCGAATTGAACGTACACATCCACTTGTGCGCACAGGGTTCACACTAGGCAAGCGCAAGTTGAAGCAGCTACTGCTGGAGCATCGGCCTGACGGCATTATCAGTACATTTCCCTACTTCGACGTCTCATCTGTTGTCCGGCATATGAACAAGGCGATTCCCACATTTACGGTCATCACCGATTACGATCTCCATCATCGCTGGATATTGTCCACCACCGATCACTACTATGTTGCAACTGTCGAATTAGCCGAACAGATGATTAGAGCCGGTATCGCTCCAGATCTAGTGCATGTAAGCGGCATTCCAATCCGTGATCAATTTGACTTGTACTCTCAGCAGCACACGATGCAGTCCTCCATGCAGAATGAAGAGCAAGTGGAAGCACTATTCCATAAATATGGATTACATTCAGGGCTTCGAACTACGTTAGTAATGTCGGGTGGACTTGGAGCACAGGCAATATCCAATCGATTTCTGCGCCTATTGGAACGAATTCCGAATCATCAGGTTGTTATAGTATGCGGCAGAAATGAACGCTGGGAGACAGAACTCAAGGAGAAGTTCCGTTTGTCGAGCAATGTACATGTCTTCGGCTATGTGTCCTCTATTCATGAACTGATGTTATGCGCTAATGCAATGGTTACGAAGGCGGGAGGGGTAACCCTAACGGAAGCGCTCGCTATGCAGGTGCCTCTATTTATCGCGCGCCCGCAGCCTGGTCAAGAGCAGGAAAATGCTCGGTATTTTGCAAGGCATGGTGCAGCTGTTGTCGTACGGCAGGACGTTGAATTGGCGATGAGACTCTGCGAGGCGTACAATCAGCCAGCCCTGCTTGAATCCATGAAGCGAAGCATGGTGAGTCTGGCGCGTCCGTATGCTGCGAAACGGATCGCAACAGATATTCTGGACGCGATGACAAGCGAAACCTATCAAGTTCAATCCCCCTTGCGTGCCAGCCAGTGCTTGCCTGCAATGGTTAACAACGCTACACATACAAGCAGTGAAGACACAGCGAATGCTGCCGAGAATTGATATTCATTGTATAAAATCTCAATATGGAGCGGCATTGTGTTCGTCTCGCCTCGTATATGCCCCGATACGACGGATACCGCCCCGAATTCCCCCATTGCTCTGGCATTACAAATGATTATGCCGTATAACAGTCCCCACTTGATATTGGGCAGCGTTACACGCCAGAACATTCGCCACCCGCTTGCTCCTAAGGTGGCCGCTGCCTCCTCCTCCTGTATTCCCTGCGTCTGCATGAGCGGAATGAGCTCCCTGGCAACGAAGGGGAATGTGACAAATAACGTGGCTAGTACTATGCCTGGCAGAGCAAAGACAATTCGAATATTTTGATTGTCCAGCCATTCTCCGAACCATCCGTTTGAGCCAAAAATTAAAATAAATAAAAAGCCTGCAATGACAGGCGAAATTGAGAAGGGGAGATCCATAAAAGTAATGAGCCATTGCTTGCCGCGAAATGAAAATTTGGTGATGCACCAGGCTGCTGCAATGCCGAAAATTGCATGTAAAGGCACGGCGATTGCTGCAGTGACAAGCGTGAGCCGGATCGCTGCTAAGGCATCTGGGTCAACAAGAGCTGCCAGATAGACATCAGCTCCGCGCTTGAATGCCTGCACGAACACGGCCGCAAGTGGGAGTAGAAGCACGAGCGCAATAAAGCCAAGAGCAACGGCAATGAGCAGGTATCGGACATAGGGGGATTCCGTTGTACATACGCGAGATTGCGGCGTTGATGACGGAAGTCCGCCTCCCGTTGACTTGCGCCTAGTATGAGGGGGGAATTCAGGTTGTTCCGTAAGCAATGAGGTATCGGTCATACGGGTGTTCTCCTTGTTTTCGCGTTTTCAAGTATTGTTGATGGAGTGAATCGGAGTGTAGTTTCATCCTTCATTGGCTCTAATGGGGCATAACGCGTCTGCCCATTCTCCATTGAATGAAATTGATGATAAACAACAGGACAAAAGATATAACAAGCAATACAAGTGCAATAGCCGTGGCTGCGGCATATTCATATTGCTCCAGCTTCGTCATAATAAGTAACGGTGCAATCTCAGTCTTATATGGCATATTGCCGGAAATAAATACGACGGAACCATATTCGCCAATTCCGCGTGCAAAGGCAAGTGCAAAGCCTGTCAGCAGCGGCGGTATGAGTTCGGGGAAGATGATTCTAGAGAATACCGTCCAACGTTTGGCACCCAAGGTTGCCGCTGCTTCCTCAACTTCCGTGCTCCATTGCTCTAAGATTGGCTGAACGGTTCGCACCACGAAGGGGAAGCCAATGAAGGTCAGCGCGATCATGATGCCAACCTGTGAATAGGCGCTCTGTATGCCAAGCGGATACAACAGCTGTCCAATCCAGCCGTTCTCTGCATAGATGGAGGTCAGAGCAATGCCTGCGACTGCAGTTGGGAGTGCGAATGGCAGATCAATCAAACCGTCTATCCATCGCTTCCCTGGAAATGAATAGCGGACAAGCACCCAAGCGACAATCAATCCAAAACAAACATTGAGGAGTCCCGCGGCACAAGAGACGATAAAGCTGATCCGATACGCTGTGATGACACGGTCATCCAGCACCGTGCTCCAAAACTCGCCCCAGGTTAATTCAGATGATTTCAAGACGATGGCTGACAGCGGGATGAGTACGAGGAGAGACATATAAATCAGCGTATAGCCTAGTGTGAAGCGGAAGCCGGGAAGCACCGAATACGATGCTTTCCTCGGCTTGATGGGAGATCGGCCAAGGTGAGCGGATTGTGTGGTCATGATATCCCGTACTCCCTTCTATTTTTTATAAATTTGATCAAATAATGCTCCATCAGCGAAGTGCTTCTGATGCGCGGCTTCCCATCCGCCGAAGTCATCCTGTATGGTGAGCAGCTTAAGTTCGGGGAATTGTGCCTTGTGCTTGGCCGCAACGGCTTCTAAGCGTGGGCGATAATAGTGCTTTGCTGCAATCTCTTGTCCTTCCTCTGAATACAGATAGGATAAGTAAGCTTCGGCGACTTTGCGGGTTCCTCGCTTATCCACCGTTTTGTCGACGACCGATACAGGCGGTTCCGCCAATATACTTAGCTTTGGAACGACAATTTCGAATTTATCCTGCCCAAGCTCGTTTGTGGCGAGAAAAGCTTCATTCTCCCAAGAGATGAGTACATCACCGATTCCTCGCTCCACGAAGGTTGTCGTTGCTCCGCGCGCACCTGAATCGAGTACGGGGACATTGGCATAGAGGGCGGAGAGGAATTGCTTTGCCTTCTCTTCATCTTGTTTGTTCTCAGAGAGGGCGTACCCCCAAGCGGCGAGATAATTCCAGCGGGCGCCTCCGGAAGTTTTGGGGTTCGGTGTGATGACTTGAATACCGGGCTTGATGAGATCGTTCCAATCATGTATTCCCTTAGGATTGCCCTTGCGCACAAGAAACACGATCGTGGAGTAGTAAGGGGCGCTGTTATGCTCAAAGCGTGTCTGCCAGCCCTCTTGAATCAAGCCGGCCTTGCGAATAGCATCGATATCGTACGCAAGGGCTAGGGTGACGACATCGGCCTTCAAGCCGTCGATGACAGCGCGTGCTTGCTTGCCGCTGCCGCCATGTGATTGCTTCACGGTAACATTCTGTCCGGCCGTTTCCTTCCAGTGTGCGGCGAATGCCTTGTTGAAGTCAGCGTACAGCTCACGGGTTGGGTCATAGGACACGTTCTGCAGTTCCACAGTCTCTTCAGAAGCAGTATTTGGCTTAGCTCCTTCTGCTTCTCCCTGCTTGCCTGAACCTGAATCGCTGCGTCCGCAGGAGGCCATCAAGGCGAGCGTCAACACAGAAAGCATGATGATGATACGTACAGGTAAACGACGTTGTACTTTCATCGGGAATGTCTCCTTTCTTTTGCGCCTTCCAGCTCGAAGCGGGTGCGTTCTGTCCGTTCCAGCTGTACAATGTGGCCGTCATGTATCGTGATGGTCAGTGATCCATAGTTGAGTCCTTTCAATTGTTCTGCGATTCGCTCCAGCCACTTCGGATGGATGGTATCTAACCCGATTTGCGTTGGTTGACTGCTCATATACATTCCTCCCTTGAACATGAATACAAAAAAACCGAAGACACCCCTAAGCATGCAGTTAGGTATGCGTCTCCGGTGATCCGGTCGACAGAAGTCGTGAGTCGTTGTTCTCAGTTGATTAATTATTACATTTCCTATAAGATAACTGAGGTATTGTTGTTATGGCAGTATGTTATCAGCAACCGGATAGGAAGTCAATGCGAGTGCCCACTTATTTCCAAAGTTATATTAAGTTCTGGGGAAATCGTGAAATGTGATTGGATGGAACACGTTTACAATAGCTTTGTTATGAGGTAGGACAGGAAGGTTTGCACCAGACTGCTGTTTACGACTATACTGAAATTGTTGCTACATTTATGAAGGAGGCAATGAACATGCAAATTACGTTGAACAATGGCTTGAGCATGCCGCAGCTCGGTCTTGGAGTATGGCGCGTTGAAGAGGGACAGCAGGTGAAGGATGCAGTGAAGACTGCATTGGAGACAGGCTATCGCTTAATCGATACGGCAGCTATTTATCAGAATGAAGCAGGCGTTGGCGAAGCCATTAAAGAGTCAGGTGTGAAGCGTGAAGATATATTCTTGACGACGAAATTATGGAATTCCGAGCAAGGATATGATGCTACCCTGAAGGCGTTCGATGAGAGCTTACATAAGTTGGGAACCGACTATCTAGATTTGTATTTGATTCATTGGCCAGTTCCTTCCCGGGATTTGTATGTGGACACATACAAAGCATTGGAAAAGCTCTATGCAGACGGACGCGTGCGTTCGATTGGCGTATCCAACTTCCATATTCCTCACTTGGAGCGTCTGGCGCAGGAATGCAGCGTGAAGCCGGTTGTGAATCAGGTGGAATGCCATCCTCGCTTGGCTCAGAACGAGCTGCGTGAATATTGCCAGCGCCATGATATTTATTTGGAAGCTTGGAGTCCACTGATGCAGGGTGGAGATATTTTGCAGAATGAAGAGATCGCTGCTATCGCGGCCGCACACGGCAAGACACCAGCTCAAGTGGTTATTCGCTGGCACTTGCAGCATGGCCATGTCGTCATTCCGAAGTCGATTACACCATCGCGCATTCGCGAGAACTTCAATGTATTTGATTTCGAGTTGAGCAGTACAGAACTGAGCAGCATCGATGCACTTAATGAAAATAAGCGAGTAGGTCCGAACCCGGATGAATTCGCAGTTACGTAACCGCAATTCTTCGTTCTCGTTGCAACCCTGATATAGAATGCTAAAGTAAATAGAACACGGTTTGCCCCACCTCGGGACAAACCGTGTTCTATTTGTCTTCGTCCATATTCCAATTGGCCAGCGCTGCGAATGGATTATCTCGATCTTCGTCACTTGAATCATCTCGATATACAACATTGCTCTCATAGCTCGGATGTTCTTGAACCTCATTGCGAGTCAACTGAATGTGCTCCTGCATCCGTATATATACGAGTGCTGTGTTGTAGGCATCATCCAGCGCCCGGTGCTGATGCCCGACGAACGGGACGTCCAGTGCTTCCAGCGCAGCTTTAAGTCCAATCTGCTGATTATGCTCACGTTTCAGGACAGTAGATACTTGCTTTTGCAAATTGTTATGATTGCGAAGCCAGTGCAGTGGAATCTTCTTCTGGCGGCATTCCTTTAGGAATTGGGATTTATCATCCGGCCCCCAGGAACATAGTGCATAGTCATCCGTGTCAATCCATGCGATGAATTGATCAAGGACATCCTGCAGGGTGGGGGCATGTGTAATATCCTCTTGTGTAATACCGGTAAAGTTAACAGTATCATCTGTTAACTTGGGGGAAAGAGTCGGTTTGACGAACGCTTGAAACGTGTCAGCAACGGCGAATGTTCCCTCGTTCTCCGTCACTTTCACTGCCCCAATTTCAATGATTTCGGCAAACGCCCCTTTTTTGCGCTTTACGGTCATTTCCAAATCATAAATAATTGCTAACATGGTGCCGCTCCTATCTTTATTGACAGCGTATGATTCTTATATTGTAACACAAGTTGTGCCGGTCGTTGGAGGAACTACTTGGATTCTGCTGCTGCCCGAATGAATCTATTCATTGACAGCGTGAAGGAAGCTTACTACAATGAAAGGGCATAAATAGAACGGTATGCACCAAACTCTATTCACAGTGTCTGAAGGTGTGAATAGAGAGGCGAAATTTTGCAAAGGCGTGTGAGTGGCCGCGTTCGGTAGAAGAACGTACAGCTTCGTAATGCCACAGCGCGATTCTCTTGGTTTCGTTCGCCCCCTGCTATAGAACGCAGGGGGCTTTTTTGCGTGCATAAGCGAGAGGAGCTTGACATCAATATGAAATTACTTCAGTATGCGCTGCTTGTATTCCTTGGGGCTTGCAGCTATGGAACTCTGTCTTCCATTATGAAGCTCGGGATTGGAGAAGGGTTTTCCGTTCCAGAGATTGTAGGCGGACAATATTTCTTTGGGTGGCTGATGCTTGTGGTTATGACACTACTTTTCTCACGACATAAGCTGCGCTGGAAGCAAGCCGTGGTACTGCTCGCTTGCGGATTGTCTGTGAGCTGCACTTCGATTACGTACGGCCTTGCCGTAGGAGAATTGCCAGCCTCCATAGCAGTTGTATTTCTATTCCAATTTACGTGGATTGGTGTATTGCTGGAAGCAGTTGTTACGCGCACGCGCCCTGAACCGATGAAGATAATTTCGGTTATCATCCTGCTCGTAGGTACTGTCTTCGCGGGCGGTCTCGCTGATCATGGATTGTCCGGATTGAGCTGGAAAGGGGCGGTGTTCGGAATGATTTCCGCAATATCGTTTGCAATATATATTTTCGTGAGTGGGCGTGTTGCAACCGATGTGCCTATTTTGACGAAGAGCTTATCCATGATTACGGGAGCTATGGTAGTTGTATTCCTCATGTTCCCTCCAGCATTCATTATGGATGGCACCTTGGTAGCTGGACTGTGGAAGTTCGGATTACCTATGGGGCTGCTGGGCATTATTATCCCGGTCATTTTCTTCGGAATAGGTGTCCCGAAGATTGGTTCTGGACTAGGCACGATTCTAGGAGCGGCTGAGCTGCCAGCGGCGGTAGTGATGTCCGTACTCGTTCTCCGGGAACAAGTTACAATGTTGCAGTGGGCAGGAATTGTACTGATTTTAGGAGGCATATGTTTGCCGCAGTTGGCTCTGGTGAATCAAAAGAAGGCGAGCACAAGAGAGAAGATAGAGCGTGCAGGTGCATAATTAAAATAATATGGGCATATTGTCGAATGGAGTAGGAAGGGGAATCGGTACAACTCGTCGAAGTGGGAATAAAGCTACTGAACAACCTGTGGGAAAGGGAGAAATGCGGTATGCATCATGTCGTATATCAGAAACAGAAAGCAGCAACCCGATTGTTCATTGCATTCATTTGTATTCTATTCTCGGCGGGCCTTATCGTTCTGGCCGTGCTCGATTTCAAATTACCACTCAGCTTGCGAATTGCCTTCGCAGCGGCTGCATGCATTGGATTCGCTTATTGCGGGAGCAATTTCGTCGTATCCGTGCGTGCCTTAACAGCAGGAACCAATATCCTACTGACCTATGATCAGGAGACAATATGGAATGAATATGGACTCCGTGTAGCATGGGCGGATGTAGTCGATATTCGTGTCGAGCAAGGACGAGTGGGCATCTTGTTTGTACCGGTATTCCCCAAGTTCGTTGTCGTTCTTAAGGACGGAACGAGCAGAAAGGTCGAGACGTTCCATGCATTAACGGATCAGGAGATGAACGATTGGAGGATCCAATTGAAGCGGTGTCAGAAGGCTATTCAAGGCAAGACAGAGGTCACCGAGCAATCGATGCCAATCGAAATGAAAGAAATTACACTTACCTAAGATGTACTCGTATTTGGGTATCCGGATTGGAACATATATTCATAATCTCTTTTAATAGAAAGAACAATAAGGCTAGTGCGTCCCTAATTCGGGAGTACTAGCCTTATTCTCATTGCTGCAAGATGAATTCATGCTTTATCGATCTTACCTAGTTCTCCGTACCTAGCCATAAATCAATGGGCCGCTGTACGGCTGCGTGGAATGGCAGTTCAATTTTGCGCCCTAATCGGGCGGAGGCATATGCTGCGTAGATGATTTCGAGTACGGCACGCCCGTCCTCGCCTGTTACGCAAGGCTCCAGATTTTGCTGGACACAAGTAATGAAGTGCTTCAATTCCTGAGGATATCCTTGGTTGAATGCTTCTTCATAGATGGTGAACGACCACCCTTGTGTGGAGCCTGCCTTCTCCATCGCATAATCATAGCCATGTTCGCTATAGGTCAGAGCAGCGTTGCCTTGAAAGAGATCCGCATAGCTTACTCCCTTTGTACCGTATACTTCTATGTTGTCTGTCATCCCGCCAGGCTTCGCCCAGCTGTCCTCCGCGATTGCGGTTACACCATTCTCGAACTCCACGATCGTAACCGCATTATCTTCGCCCTTCGTTATCGCGCCATGCAGTACAGTAGACATTATCGCATATACGCTTTTCACTTTGGCGCCGCCCATCATCCAGCGGAACCATTGCAGCGCATGGCAGCCCAGATCCATGAGCACGCCGCCGCCAGCCTGCTTGATGTCATAGAACCAATCACTGTGCGGACCAGAATGCTTCTCTGCTTGCTTAAGCATATACACATCGCCGACGGCTCCCAGCTCGATCAGCTTGCGTACCCGCTCGAATTTCGGTGCGAAGCATAGCTCTTCTGCATACATGAGCTTCACTTCTGCGCTGCGGCATGTCTCGATCATCTCGTCGGCCTCTTCCAAGGTAACGCATAGCGGCTTCTCTACGATAACGTGTTTGCCCACTTGTGCAGCTGCAATACATACGCGGTGATGGAGGAAATTCGGCAGGCAGATGTCCACGACCTCACAACCGGAATGCGCCAACAGCTCATCCATGTCTGTATACACTTGCGGTATACCATGCCGTGCCGCGAATGCATCTCCTTTCTCACGATTGCGGGCATAGACAGCGACTACCTCCGCCTCTGGGACGAATCGGGAATAGGATTCCATATGAATGTCGGCCACGAAGCCAGCGCCACAAATGGCTACTTTCGTACGATTCATTACGCTAATCTCCTTTCAAATGCCGCATCATGCTGGTGAACAGCATGTGTGGATGGTTTCGATTTGAACAGCAGCAGGAACAACACTGCCACGACAGGCGCAGCACCTGCCTGGTATAGCCAGAAGCCTCTTCCAATGTGCAAGCGCAGCAGTTCCGCTAGCTGTCACGGTATCATTGTGCTTCAAGACAGAGCAGGTCGCGAACAGAGAGGGGCTTCCCTTTGGCGGGAGCGGACGTATTGGGCAGAGTGAAGCTAAATATACCGAGCAAGAGGGATGCGATGGCAAAGATGTAGAAGATGACGGAAACTGTCGGAGTAGGAGCAATGATGGATGCAATCGGTTCAACGGAGTAAGCGGTTCCAATAATGAAGAACAAGCCATATTTACTGAGTGCGAGCCCCGCGGTGGCGTACCAAGCTCCACATACGAAAAACGGCATGAACATCATGAATGATAAGCGTGAATAACGAGCGTTCGCTGCATCTGCATCCTCCTCACTTTATTTTACAAGGATGAATGTCTGTGCTGTAACGCTATTATCATTCATATTCAACCGAGTTGTCTACTACGCATATAAGATGATGAGAAGGAAGTGAGGGCGTCAATTAACTGAGGACAAAGGGACGCCTGAATGATAGGGGGAGAGAAAAATCACGAAAAATAAAAAATAGGGAAATTCATGGTTGACAATTTGTAAGCGCATACAATAAACTATCTCCAACAAGACTTTGTTAATAATTTTAACTAACTTAGATTGTGGGGGGAGGATGACGGATTGATTGGCAGAGGCCAGACGGGAAACGCAAAATTGGTGAAGCATATTAACCGTGAGGGAATCCTCCATCAATTGCGCGATAATCCTCGGGTTTCGAGAGCCGATTTGGCGAAGTTAACAGAGTTAAGCCGGCCATGCGTCTCAGCGCTCGTCGATGAGATGATTATGGAAGGCTTGATCAGCGAGGTCGGATACGGTGAATCGAAGGGCGGCAGGAAGCCGATTCTTCTGGAATATAACTTTGATGCGTATGGTGTCATTGGCGCAGTATTCGAAGGAAGCACTTTGCAATTGGCGATTGCGAACCTGAAGGGGGAACTGCTCGTCTCGCGCACGACGAATTTGCCGCATCCTATGGATAGCGAGATGGCAATTCGCAGCATTGAACAGGGATTGGACACTCTTCTCACTGCTAGCGGGTTTCCGAAGGAACGGCTGCTTGGCATGGGTCTGGGACTTCCGGGGATTACGCAGCGCAGTGCAGGAACGGTCAGCTACGCCCCCAGCACAGGGTGGATGGGGCTGCCGGTACAGAAGGAAATTGAAGAAGCACTGGGATTGCCTGTCGTAATCGAGAATGACGTGAATCTGATGACGCTGGGCGAATTTCATAAAGGCATCGGTGTCGGCCATTCCAATCTCGTCTATATGTACGCGGGAACAGGAATCGGCGCAGGCATGATTATCGACGGACAGCTGTATCGGGGAGCCAATGAGGCAAGCGGTGAGATCGGCTATATGATGATTGGCCCAATTGGCAATCAGGTCAAAGGCGAGTATGGGGTGTTCGAGCGCAACTACTCCGTGAGAGCCATCTACGAGAAAGCCATTCGCATTCTCCCATCCATTGGCCCAGACAGAAGCATTATTCAGCAGATTGTTGAGCTGGCCAGCCTTGGCATCGACGAGGCTCAAGGGCTATTCGACGATATATGCCGGCACTGGACTTATGGGATCGCCAATGTCACGAGCGTCATGGATCCGGCACTGCTCATCCTTAGCGGTGAAATGCTGCATATCGGGGACGAAGGCATTCGCAAAATACAATATTGGCTGAATGAATGGGTACCATCTGTACCCATCATTAAGATGGCCACACTTGGCGATCAGGCGGGCTTGATAGGAGCCATTCACTGTACATTGGAGGCTTTCCCCTCCACGGCTAAATTTCAAAGGTAAACAATGATTATTTTTCTCCAGCATGAATTGCTTCTCAGACAATGACAATTACGGATGTGCCCATATTCGCAACCAGCACAATACCGTCAGGTCAATTCTTCTACAGCGCAGAATCCAACAAGATAGATGCAGCTGCTCACACATACGACAACAATTATGGAGTTCTACTCCTCACGATTGATACTCACACGACAAATTCAACCTACACATCAAATACAACGATTACACTAAATATCGTACGACACTCACACATGCACTCATACCACACTCATCAGATAGTACAATGTTAATCATTTCACCATAGTACCGCAGAACGATCACAGCTAATCATTTCACCATAGTACCACAGAACGATCATAGCTAATTATTTCAACATACAACACAGAATGATCATTGAACTGTATGCATTCCATAGTGGCAAACCGTACATAGCAGAACGATTTCCTGCAACACAATGACCAAGTATGCATGGATGTTTAGTTGGTCTAAATAAGGGCTATTGTCCTGAACTTTAGCATAGCTTTGATCCATATAACCAACGAACGGGCTGTTGTTGAAAGACTACTATGTTTTTGCGGGATGCTGCTTAGCAACATATCAACTCAGATTCATTTCGTCTATTGAAGATGAATTCATCCGATACAGCGCGAAACACGAATCAAAAATTTATGGTAGGGGGAACGTCATGAAACATGTAAAGGGGAAAGCAAAAACATGGTTGATGAGCTCTATGCTTGTCCTTGCGATGCTGGCAGTGACTGCTTGTGGAGGCGGCGGTGGGACTGCATCTGAGGGCGGACAGCAATCTGGGGAGAAGTCATCATCGGGTAAAGAAAAGCTGGTTATCTACACAGCGAGAGACAAGAACGTCGTCGATGAGATTATCCCGAAATTCGAAGCGAAATACCCGAACATGGAAGTTGAAGTGCTCACGATGGGGGCACAGCAAATCTTGGAGCGCGTACGTGGGGAGAAGGCGAATCCACAAGCGGACTTCTGGTGGGGCGGCACACAGTCGTCATTGATGACTGCGGCAGATGAAGACCTGCTGGAAAGCGTGAAGCCAAGCTTCGCGGACAGCATTCCGGCATTGTACAAAGACAGTCAAGACCGCTGGTATGGGGAAATGCTGCTGCCTGAGGTCATTATGTACAATTCTCACGCGCTGAAACAAGAAGATGCACCGAAAGATTGGGACGATCTCCTTGATCCGAAATACAAGGACAAAATCATCATTCGCGGGGTGCTTGCTTCCGGAACGATGAGAACGATCTATTCTTCCATTATTTATAAGCAGGATGCGAGTGATCCAACGAAGGGCTTCGACTGGCTGAAGAAGCTGGATGCCAACACGAAAGAGTACGCACAGGATCCGACTAACCTGTACTTGAAGCTGGCTCGTGAGGAAGGCACATTGTCCCTGTGGAACCTGCAGGACATTATGATTCAGAAGGAATTGCAAAAGCAGCCGTTCGACTTCATCTACCCGGCTAGCGGTGCGCCAATTCTTGTTGATGGCGTCGGTGTCGTGAAGGGTGCGAAAAATAAGGAGTCGGCAATGAAGTTCTATGAATTCCTCTTCGATTCTAATTTGCGCGTAGAGCTCGCGGATAAGCTGTTTCAGATTCCAACACGGACAGACATCAGCAAGGATACGCTTCCTGCTTGGCTGAAGGGGTTGGAGCTGAAGCCGCTTGATATTGATTGGACGGTAATGGCGCAGAAGGAAAAAGAGTGGATGCAGCATTGGGATGAGAACATCAAGGGGAAAGGCGCAAAATAATAGATTCGTTCAGGCGGAGGCTATGCCCTTCGCCTGATTATGATCATTTCAGAGGCAGGAGGGAGCCAGCTTGATAGAGGTAGCACTAGATCATGTTAGCAAGCAATTCGGGAACGTCAAGGGAGTTACCGACGTAAACATCCGGATTCAACCGGGTGAATTCTTCACCTTCCTCGGCCCTAGCGGCTGCGGCAAAACGACGACACTGCGGATGATTGCAGGATTTTATTTTCCAAGCGAAGGCCGAATCGTGTTCGGCGATCAAGATGTCACGACACTCCCACCGAATAAGCGCAATACCGGCATGGTTTTTCAGAATTATGCTTTATTTCCGCACATGACCGTATTTGAAAATGTCGCATTTGGTTTGCAGGTGCGCAAGGTTCCGAAGTCAGAAATGATAGAGCGCGCCCATCGCGCGCTGAAGCAGGTTCACTTGGATGGGTATGGAAGCCGTAGAATTGACCAATTGTCCGGCGGACAGCAGCAGCGGGTTGCCTTGGCTCGTGCACTCGTGATAGAGCCGAAAATACTGCTTCTCGATGAGCCGTTGTCCAATCTGGATGCGAAGCTCCGCGAGGAGACAAGGATCGAAATTAAGAGACTTCAATTAGAGCTGGGAATTACAACAATATACGTCACCCATGATCAGGCAGAGGCGATGGCGATGTCTGACCGCATTATGGTCATGCAGGGCGGGGTTGTACAGCAGATTGGAAGTCCTGAAGAAATATACAATCGACCCGTTAATCGATTTGTCGCCTCCTTCATTGGCGAGTCGAACCTATGGGAAGGAACGGTGGAACGAATCGAAGATGGCGAAGCCGTCATTCGCATAGCGCCAGACCTTCGTCTAAGAGGGCTTACAGCGAATGCTTCTGCCGACTGTTTACTGGAAGCAGGCAAGAAGGTGTCTCTGTCGATTCGTCCTGAATCGATTCGGGAGGCTGGCGGAGAAGAGACGGGGGACAATATCGTTACAGGAAGCGTAGTCATTTCTGAATTTACAGGAGTTAGCGTGAACTATGTGTCGCAGGTGGCGGATCAGCAGTTGAAGGCGATGTTTGTCAATCAAGGGCATCGGGTTCGCGGACGAGGGGAAGCAATCTCCCTGTTCATTCCGAAAGAAAGCATTTACTTCTTAGGATAGAGAGGGGATGAATGATGATAACGAACACACCTAACACGCCACAGCCATCGAAGCCACGCATGGGCTTGCCCAGACGCTCGGGGCCTATCACGCAATCGCCTTACTTCGTCTATGTGCTCGTAGCGCCGCTTTTTCTCATACTGTTGGCATATGTCGTTTATCCGCTATTTCAAACGTTCGTACAAAGTATTCAAGTCGAGGATCAATTCTCGCTTACGAACTACGCGCGATTTTTCAGCTTAGAGCATACATCCAATCTGGAGGCGCTGTGGACCAGCATTTATATATCCGTCTTAAGTGTGATTACGTGTGCAATCGTGGGTGTAGCCATGGCATTTCTGTTGGAACGCTACGAATTTCCCGGCAGGAAGGTGCTTGCTGTCCTCGTTCTCGTTCCAATGGCACTGCCTCCGCTTGTTGGGGTACTGTCGTTCACGTTCTTGTATGGCGAGAGCGGTATCATTCCACGGGCGCTTAAGGAACTGCTTCATCTCGAACAAGTACCTTTTTATTTAAAAGGGATCTGGGGCGTTCTGGTTGTACATACGTTTACGATGTATACCTATTTCTATATGACGGCGTCGTCTGCGATTCGGGGTCTAGATCCTTCGCTTGAAGAAGCAGCCGCAAGTTTAGGTGCAGGCAGATTGTACATTTGGCGGCGAGTGATTCTGCCGATGCTGACTCCAGCGCTTGTGGCCTCGTCACTGCTTGTATTCATGATTGCGATGGCGTCATATACAGCTCCGCTTATCTTCGGCATCGAACGGACGATGACCATGCAGATTTATTTGTCGCGTACGAATGGCAATTTGGATATGGCTGCTGCACAGTCGACGATTCTATCGGTTGTATCGATTGTGTTCTTGCTCGTGATGCGCTGGTATCAAGGGCTGCGCAACTACCAGAACATGAGCAAGGGAATCAGTGTCCATCGCACAGAGGTCAAGAGTGCAGTCGGCAAATATGTTGCGATGATTTTTCCATTATCGGCGTCATTATTTTGCTGCTTCCCATCTTCGTGCTGGTGTTAATTTCATTGTCTACGAACGGCACATGGACGACGCAAGTATTGCCGCCTGAATATACATTGGAGCATTATATCAAGCTGTTCACGGACAGCAAAACATGGCGGCCTATTGCAAACAGCTTCCAAATGAGCTTCGTCGCAACAATTGGAAATGTCATCTTCGGCGTGGCAGCTGCTTATGCGATGGTTCGCTTGAAGTTTAAAGGGAAGACGCTGCTTGATGTCTTAATTATGCTCCCATGGGCGCTGCCGGGTACTGTCGTTGCGGTCAACTTGATTGCGGCCTTCAGCGAGCCCAATGTATTCAGCTTCAATCAAGTGCTGATCGGCAGTTTCTGGATTTTGCCGCTAGCTTATTTCGTGCGCCACCTGCCGCTTGTGTTCCGTTCTACTTCGGCAACCTTGGTTCAGATGGATGCTTCTGTGGAGGAGGCGGCACGCAATCTAGGCGCATCGTGGTGGTACAGCTTCCGCAGAGTTGTGTTCCCGATGGCATTAAGCGGGATATTGGCGGGTACGCTGCTCGCCTTTGTACAGGGGATTGGGGAATTCGTATCCTCCATTCTGCTCTTTACTGCCAAGAGCACGCCGCTTTCAGTAGAAATCTTCCAACGGATGTATTCATTCGAATTCGGCACGGCTTGTGCATATGGTGTTCTTCAAATTACATTGATCATCATCGTACTGTTCGTATCCCGCAAAATAACGGGCGACAACACGGCTATATAATCGTTGGTCATTGCGTGGGAACCGCCTAGGGGTTCATTAACCACGTTATGATATACAGCTGGGAAATGGCCATTTCCAGCAGAATAACTATTCCACCATTCGAGGAGGGATTTGATGATCAAAGGTAAGTCGGCCTCAAAGTTCTGTTCCATCGTATTAAGCGTTGTATTGGCAAGCAGTGTACTGCTGTCCACGCAAGCCGAGACCGTATCAGCGGATCGGGGAATTGTTGATTTATGGAAGTCGATCAAGCCGCTGACGACGATCGCAAGTGCGATGAACACGGGAGCTCATCCTGATGATGAGCACAGCGCGACATTGGCGTACCTTTCCCTGGGAAGAGGAGTCAATACGTCAAGTGTGATCGCTGTTAGAGGAGAAGGCGGACAGAACGAAATTGGAAGTGAGCTCGGAGCGGGCCTTGGGGTTATACGAACTCGGGAACTGCAGGAAGCATCCAAGATCACGAATGTGACATTGGGGATGCTCGGCGAGCAGCTGAATGATCCAATCTTCGACTTCGGGTTCTCGAAGAGTGTAGAGGAAACGCTGGAGAAATGGGGAGAATCTGTTGCGTACGAGCGCTTAATTCGCAAAATACGCGAGCTTCGCCCAGATGTCATCATTCCTGCATTCTTGAATGAAAACTCTACACATGGTCATCATCGGACGATTAACGTGCTTACGGTGCGTGCGTTCAAGGACGCAGCGAATCCTGAAGTATATCCTGAGCACCTGAAGCAGGGGCTTCAGCCATGGCAGATCAAGAAATTGTATTTGCCGGCGAATAACAAGGATTACACCGTGAGAGCGCCAATTGGGGAGTACAACTCCATCTATGGGGCCTCTTACCTGCAGCTTGGGGAAGAGTCGCGCTTCATGCACAAGAGCCAAGGGATGGGAAGAGTGTATGACGAAGGGCCTGCTCAGGGGGACAGCTACTATAAGCTTGACCTGAGCATGGTAAAGACGAAGGAGAAGGAGCAAGACCTCTTCGACGGCATCGCATTCACCTTTGCAGATTTGGCGAAGGAAATTAGTGTGAAGGGCAAGGACAATAAGATTGCAAAGGATTTGCAAGCTCTGCAGCAGGATGCAGACAGGATTGTGGCGGCTTACCCTAGCTTTGCCAATGTCTTGAAGGAAGTCCACGGCATGAAGGCAGACGTTCAGACTGCACTTGCCGATGTGAAGAAATCCAGCTTGGATGTAGCGACGAAGGAGGATTTGCTCCATCGCCTTCACGTGAAGGAAGAGCAGTTGAACAAGGCGAGTATGGAAGCGGCATCTGTTGTGCTGAAGGTTAAGCCAGATGCCAACGAACTTGTGGCTGGACAATCGACGAAGGTAACCGTAACGGCATTTAATGGCGGTTCTACGAAATTAGACAACGTGAAGCTTAGCCTGAACGTGCCTGCTGGCTGGACAGCGGCGCCTGTGGGCGCGACAAGCTTTGGGCAGCTTGGCTATAACGAGACAGCTTCGGCTGTATTCGAGGTCAAGATTCCGGCAGATGCACCGTTATTCAAGCCATACGAAGCTTCGGTATTCAACGCGAAGGTAGTATATGAAGCATTCCGTACCGTGACGTCCTTGCAGGAGACACCGCAAAATGCAGTGGCGGTACTGCCCCCTTACTCGATGACGCTCAGTCCGAGCGCTACGATTCTGAATACGCTCAAGCCCGGTGAGCCGATTCCGGTGAAAGTAACGGTGAAGAATTATACGCCGGGAGCATCCAAGGCAGTGATTGCACTGCAGGTTCCAGAGGGCTGGACAGCCGAGCCTGCTGCTGAGGAGCTTAGCTTTGCAGCGAAGGGGGAGACGAAGTCAGTTGCTTTCTCTATTAAGGCAGCGTCTAACGTAAGCCCAGGCAAGTTCACGGTTACAGCGGTTGCGAAGAACGGCGATGTACAGAGCACGCACGGGACGCAGGTTATTCAATACCCGCACATCGGGAAGACCTACATCGTGCAGCCGGCAGAGCTCCAGATTCAAGCCTTCGACTTGAAGACACCAGAGAAGTGGAAGGTCGGCTATGTGTCTAGCGGCTTTGACAACATCGATCAATATTTGCGTCAAGTAGGCGTCAACGTGGTCAATTTGGATGCGAAGGAAATTGAATCGGGAGATCTCTCTCAGTACAACGCAATTGTGCTTGGCATTCGTGCCTATGCTTTCCGTCCAGAATTAATCCCGAGCAACCAGCGCTTATTGAATTATGTGAAGAACGGCGGCAATCTGGTCGTTCAGTATCATAAGCCAGAGGATAAATGGTCGCCGGATCTCGCGCCGTATCCAATTAAGATTGGCTCGCCGCTCATTCAATGGCGGGTAACGGACGAGAATTCCAAAGTCACAACACTTGCACCGGAGCATCCAATGTTCAACGCTCCGAATAAGATTACGGATCAGGACTGGAACAATTGGATTCAAGATCGTTCGGCTTATAACCCGTCGGAGTGGGGCAAGGAGTATACGGAACTCATTTCCAATGGCGATCCGGGCGAGAAGGAGTTCACAGGCACATTCCTGACTGCGAACTACGGCAAGGGTGTATATACCTACAGTTCACTCGTGTGGTATCGCGAGATTCCGGCATTGGTTCCGGGATCGATCCGCATGTTCGTGAACATGATCAGTCAGCATCAATAATGGCATTTCTTAGTCGCAATTGTTCAGTTGGATAGATTCATCTAGATTCATCAAGTGCCTTGCACATCAGAACATCGGTGGGGGGGCTCCTTCGGGATGCCTCCCCCATCGATGGAGAAGCGGAGGTATAAGGAGTATATGAATGTAATCGGAGTTCACGGACGGGAGCTAGATCAAGTGATCGAGAATGCACAGTTCGCCGTTGTTCCTCTCGGATCGGTCGAATACCATGGCCCTCATTCTCCACTCGGGACAGATATCATATTGGCGGAAGGCTTCGCTTGGAGGATTCAATCCTCCCTTCAACCGCTCGTGTATCCGGCAGTTCCGTTCTCAGCATGCCCGGGGAAGACACAGCATTATCCTGGAACGATCTCGGTTCGTCCTTCCATTTATATCGAATATCTTACCGATGTTGTTCTGGGGATATGTAGGCTTGGGATCCGCAATATTGTCCTGCTGAACGCTCATGATGCCAATATGGGTCCTTCCCGAACAGTTGCTGAATCCGTGACCGGAGCCTACACTGACGCCAGCTTCCTCCTTATTAATTGGTGGCAGATGGCGAGTGTTGAGTTCACGCAGCGGCACGGCTTATTCGGAGGTCAGGCTGGAAGAGGGCATGGCGGGCCTTATGAGATGTCAGCCGTGAAGGCGCTGCGCCCAGACCTGGTATCGGTGCAGGATACGGACTTGGAATTAGATTCGTGCCCTCCTTTATCTTCGCTGCCATATGTACTTGTGGATGGGTCTCCTCAGGGATGGGATGGATATACCGGACATATTCGTCAGACCTCCATGGAAGCGGGGCAGTTGATCGTTGAAGAAGCAAGCCGGAATATGAACCAGTTGATTCAAGAATGGCTGGATATGAGAATGAAGTCGAACAAGGAGGCTTACTAAGCTATGGGATATCGTGAGAAATGGATGGAAACGGAAGGGACTACCTTCCCAGGCAAGACCTATACGGAGGTTGTGCTTGAGCCTGCATTTAATGAAGCGAAAGCGCATCTGCTCGGCCCGATGATGGCAATCAATAAGGCACATCTAATCATGCTGGAGAAGCAGGAGCTTATCACGCATGAGCAAGCGGAGACCATTGCCCAAGCCATCCGTGCTCTTGACCTTGAAGTGCTTAAGCAAGCAAGCTATACCGGTCAGTTTGAAGATTTGTTCTTTCAGGTGGAGCATCAGCTGCTAGAGCATGCCGGCGATATCGCTGGCAACCTGCACTTGGCCCGCAGCCGCAATGATATGGGGATTGCGATCTATCGAATGGTGCTGCGGGAGAAGCTGATCGTCACGTTATCTTCGGCACTGCAGCTCAATGAACAGCTGCTGCTGTTCGCGAAGGAGCATCAGGATACGCTCATGATCGGCTATACACATACGCAGCAGGCGCAGCCAACAACACTCGCACATTACTTCATGGCCGTAGTCGACTCGCTTAACCGCGATATTCGGCGAATGATTGCGGCTTACAAGAACTGCAATCGGAGCAGCATGGGGGCTGCGGCGCTCACAACATCAGGCTTCGCGGTTAGCAGGGAGCAGATGATGGAGCTGCTCGCATTCGACGAGCTTATCGATAACTCCTATGATGCAATCGGTGGAGCTGACTACTTGGGCGAAGTGGCGACAGCTATCCAGCTTGCAGCGATCAATCTGGGTCGTGTCGTTCAGGATATGCTGCTGTGGTGCACACAAGAGTTCGGCGCGCTTAAGGTAGCTGCACCTTATGTACAGATAAGCTCTATCATGCCGCAGAAGCGCAATCCCGTATCGTTCGAACATATGCGCGCACTATTGTCGAGCTGCGTAGGCAATACGAATACGGTACTGTCGATGATCCATAATACGCCGTTCGGAGACATAGTCGATACGGAAGATGATATGCAGCCTTATGCGTGGAGAAGTCTTGCGATTATGGATAAAATGTACCGCTTGTTCGCTGCGGTCATCGGTACAATGGACGTGAACAAAGAGATGTTGCGTGAACGGACGCAGGGCAGCTTCGCAACCGTAACGGAGCTTGCGGATACACTCGTTCGAGTCGATGGCTTATCCTTCCGCAAGGCTCATCATATTGTCAGCGATGTCGTGAAGCATTCCTTGGCGCAAGGGTTGGCGGCCAATGAGATTACGCTGTCTATCGTCAATGAGAGTGCCCGCCAACATATTGGGCGAGATACATCGCTCACAGAGCAGACGCTGCGTGAAGCGCTAGACCCGGTGCATTTCGTCGAGATTCGTTCCTTGCCGGGCGGGCCGAGTCCGAAGGAGATCAGCCGCATGATCAATGTGCGCATGAAGGATCATAGCGGATTTGCGAGCTGGCTGGGACAAGCGGAAGGCAGCATACAGGCAGCAATGAAGCATCTGGATCAAGTCATATCAGAGTGGAGCGGGTGCTGATGGGAACCTACAGCATTCCTCTGCTTGCGGTTGACGGTGGAGGTACGAAGTGTCTCGTTAGGCTGCTCGATAGTGAAGGAACTACGCTTGGGGAGGGAAAGGGAGGATCTTCAAACTATCAGGGAGTCGGTGTGGATGAAGTAGTACACGCACTGTCCCAAGGGATTGAAGCGGCGCTGCGTGACTACTGCCGCAAGCAGGAGTGTAGTGCGACTTATGAGGCAATTGCAATTGAATGTGCCGTATTTGCTCTTGCCGGACTGGATACGGAGCATGACCGTCATATCATCACGGGCATTGTACACGAGGTATTGAAGCGGCTTCACATCGAAGCAGAACATGTCATTGTGGAGAACGATGGCTATGCTGCCCTGCTCGGAGCGACAGGAGGGCAGCCTGGGTTGTTGGTAATTGCCGGGACAGGCTCTATTATATTCGGAATGAATGCTTACGGACAGACAGCTAGAGCTGGGGGATGGGGCCACCGAATTGGGGACGAAGGAAGCGGGTACTGGATCGGCAAGGAAGCATTGCGAGCAATCATGAAGGGTTATGATGGCAGAGAGGAACGAACGAGACTCGGGGAATGGATTCTGCTTCACCTCGGATTGAGCAATGAAGAAGAACTGTATAATTGGACGTACGGCGAAGGGGATTCCGTTGATAGAGTAAGTGGACTGGCTGAAGTTGTTACCCGCGCTGCCATTGCCGGCAATCGGGAAGCGTCAAGAATTCTCGTAGCGGCAGGTGATGAATTATTTCATGGTGCAGCAGCGGTCATGAACCACTTGTCCTTGGTGGATACTCCGTTTACAATGATTCTACAGGGTGGTGTTCTGCGACATGAGGGACACGTTCGCAATCGCCTTATGCATAAGATAGAAGCATATGCACCGAAGGTATCCTTTCATGAAGCATGTAAGGAGCCTATTGACGGCGTAGCATCTATGGGTGTTGCCTATTTGCAGAAGAAGATGCTTGCCCGAACATAGGAAGATTTGAACAGCAAGGGGCTGAAGGAACATGAAGAAAAGATGGCTATTCGTTTTCGCCCATCCCGACGATGAGACCTTCGCAGCGGGTGGGACGATTGCCAAGCTTAGCAGCACAGGTCATGAGGTATATTTGGCATGCGCCACATCGGGATGTAAGGGGAAATCCGGCGAATTCCATTTTTCTTCCCGTGATGAACTTGCCCGATTTCGGGAACAAGAGATGCGCAGTGCCTGCTCGATTTTAGGTGTAGCCGATATTACGCTGTATCGTTATCCTGACGGCGGACTGCAGGAGATAGAGCCGAGGAAGTTGGCGGAGCGTATCGCTTCGACGATTGTGGAGCTTCGGCCGGACGCAATCGTGACCTTCCCGCCTGATGGAGTCACAGGACATCCCGACCATATCGCGATATCCGCAGCGACGCTTATGGCGGCGGAACTGGCGGAGGCGCATTACCCAGTGGATAAGCAGCCATCGCTCTATTATACGTCAATCCCGCATTATTACGATTACTGCAAGGATTCGGGTCCGAAGGACAAGTGCCTCATTTCAGCACGGATTGATATTATCGATTATCGCGGGCATAAAGGGAAGGCGCTGCAGGCATATCGCAGCCAGATTTACTCCGTGAACCGCGCATATCCAGGCGTTATGGAGGATGATTATTCCGTCATTTGCAATTATGAATTTTATACGTTAGTTCGCGAGAATGGTCAGCCTAGACAGAAGAAGACGGCACTGCCGCTGGATGAGCTGCCGATGCTGGATTTGATGTGAATATCTATTTAATAGTTTAATGAACATAAATTTTGTTAAAGGATCTAAAAAAACTGGTGCCCTCGTTACGAGAACGCCAGTTTTTTTGGTTCCATTATTCAAATAATCGATTTTACATGTCGAGCGTAGGCTTATACATGGTACTATAGAACTAGAAAATATTAGATTGCCATTCATATTAGGATGAAGTGAGACAACCATAAAGGCTTCGGAAACGAATTTCCTGAAGTTTTTGCAAGGAACGAAGCAATTTATCATCCCGATTTACCAATGTAAATATAGTTGGGCCCTAAATCAATGCAAACAATTGTGGAGCGATATTCTGAGAGTTGCACATAGATGGACAACAGCGAATGACTACCCTAACGATATTGATGAGAGCATTTGCGAAGGTAATTGAAGAGCGGAGTGAAGAATTCGGGATTACGAAAAAGAAGCTTATCAATTACTATTTGGTTAACAATGAAGAAGAGGGCGATTCATTCGTCTTTTGCTAAAATAAGCCCCCGATGCTTAACCCAATCGATATATAATGGCCAAATAAGTTCCCGATGCTGGCATTCGGCAACATCGTTATGAATCTCTGCGAGAAATTGTCCTTGATAGAAGCTTAGCATAGGTGCATCGACATCGGCTTTCTTAATTATTTTCAAGCGGTATTGCCTTCCGAGGTAAGGCAACTTTTCGCCGGATACAAATCTCCGTTGGAGACTTGTCTGCTTCATTTCCTCAAAGTTCAGCAATTGAGTGCGAATCCAAGCTCCCTTTCGATATAAGACTTCTTCAATGACTTGATGTTCTGCAGTTTCAGGAGCAATCACTTTAACCCCTTCTTGATTAACGGAGATAGACACGGTTTTGCGTCTGCTGCTCCTCGTTAATTCGTATGGAATGATTACAGAACCAAATTGAAATACATGCATTATGATTCCTCCCGTGATCGTATTATATCAGGAATTTTTAAGAGAAATCATGATGTTTAGATATGAAAATGATGTAAGTAAAAGCAATCATTCATCTTCCGGTTCTATGCCCCAGAATACTTGATGCGAAGCTGCGTTATTGGCATAGAAGCATGCATCGACATAGACATGTAGAAGATTATGATCAATCCTATAGATCAGAATAGCATTTCCAATTAGAGTCCAGTAATAATCGTTGAATTCAAATCCCGGGAAGTCTGAGATACCATATGCTTTTTCATGTGGAAGGTGACACAGCACATCTTTCGAGCGACGAAAGACGTTCATGGGATCAACTTTGTACGGCTTCATGCGAGCTAGCGCGACTCGGGCGTAGCTTGTCCACATCACTCGATAATTACGATTTGTCATGTGAGACCTCATCTAACAATTGAGCAAATTCTTCTTCGCTGTCACTGTAAGTGGAGATTCCTTCCTGACGATCATCGTTGGCTTGTTTGAGTTGATAAAGCACATGTGGATCTTTGAAGATAACGGATGTTAGTTTTTGTTTTTGTTCTTTTGAAAGTGGGACCGTGTCCATTTTTTTCTTAATGTTACTTGGTATCCGAAATGGTCTTCGATGAAATGAACAAGATCTTCGAGTTCAACGACAGATTTATGTTTAAAGCTTTGATCCAAAGTATCTTTGGAGATTGACATATTAATCACCTGCCTTAATTTCCATTTTACCACAATGGTATGGAATCCAGTATGGAACAGCTTTTTATGAAGAGGTAGTTTCCTTAAACGTTACCAATGGAGGAATGGTAGTGACTCTATTCGATTTAATAAAGAAGCTGACCTCCTTGAAGAAGGAGGGTCAGCTTCTTTGTCTTAGCAGGCTATTTTCAACTTCTAAATAAACTTCCGTGATACCTTCTTGCCATCGTAGGTGAATAGAACCTGCTTGTCATCGACGGTCGTCTCGACGTGAACCGGCTTGCCCCACAGGGTATATACATAAGGCAAGGTTCGTTCGACGTATTTCAAATCCAGCTCCACTGCTTCATATTGGTGTACGAGATAGAGCTCGCCAGAGCGCTGGTAATCGCCATCCTCAACTGTAATGTAGGGGAAGCCCCCGTTGACTCGTGAATAGACGAGCTGATCGCGGATGTTCTGCCATGACTTGTCGGTAATTTTCCACTCCGGCCCCTTTTTCTCGAAGATGTATAGATCCAGCTCCTCGGTCAGCTTCTTCGTCAAATAATTGCGAAGGAATGACTGATCCGATTCCAGTTCACGCACTTCAAATATTTTGGCCCGACCCTGACCAGGTTGACGTCCATACCGCTCTTGCTCTTCCTTCGTTGGCTCATCCCAGCGCTTCTCAATATCCTCGAACAGTTTGATGCCAAGGTAATAGGGGTTCAAGCTATGACGCGATGGCTGTACGACAGAACTGTTCAGCTTTGCATACTCGACTGTTTCTTCGCTAGTTAGATCTAGCTCACGGATAATCCGCTGATGCCAATAAGAAGCCCAACCCTCGTTCATAATCTTCGTCTCGATTTGCGGCCAGAAGTAGAGCATCTCGTCGCGCAGCATGGACATTATATCGCGCTGCCAGTCCTCAAGCACAGACGAGAATTGCTGAATGAACCAGATGATGTCCTTCTCCGGTTCCGGAGGGAAGGGGCGATTCGCCATGTCATGCAGGCTGAACTTGGATGACTTGGAGGCCTGGCTTCGTTTGTCTAATTCCCACAAGTCATCGTACCGTCCAGGATCGTTTGGCCGTGCCTCACGCAGTTCGCGCAGCTTCGCCTCCATATAGCGTTCCTTATCCAGATTGCGCGGCTTGATGACATTTGGATCGATATGCTCCTGAATGCCGAGTACCGCGTCGATGAAGCTCTCGACCGCTTGGGTGCCATACTCCATTTCATATTGATTGACACGTTCAGCCGTGACGGACATGCTGTCTACCATATTGCGGTTCGTGGCCGAGAACCGGGCGTTATTTTTGAAAAAGTCACAGTGGGCAAGCACATGCGCTACGATCAACTTGTTTTGGATAAGTGAATTGCCTTCCAGCAGGAAGGCGTAGCACGGATTGGAATTAATGACGAGCTCGTAGATTTTGCTTAACCCGAAGTCGTATTGCATTTTCATCTTGTGAAAAGTCTTGCCGAAGCTCCAGTGGCTGAAACGTGTGGGCATACCGTATGCTCCAAAGGTATAAATGATGTCGGCCGGGCAGATTTCATAGCGCATCGGATAGAAATCGAGCCCGAAGCCTTCGGCGATTTCGGTAATTTCGTCGATGGCATACTCCAGCTCCTGCATGTTATTTGCACTCATGTACGGCTACCTCCCGGCTGTTTTTTGAAAAAGTGCTTCAGCGCCCGGTACACCTCTCCCTTTTCCTTAATGACGTAGTGCATAAAGTTGGGCAGCTGGATATTGCGGTAAGCCGACATTAGGGTGCTGCTGCGGTTGTATTGGTTTACCTCACCGTATCCGAACATGTTGGCCTTCTTTAATATTTGGCCAATCAGCTTCACACAGCGATCGTTATCGCTCGTCAGGTTGTCACCGTCTGAGAAGTGGAACGGATAAATATTGTAGCTGGATGGCGGATAGCGTGTATCGATAATCTCAAGCGCCTTCACATAAGCGGATGAACAGATCGTGCCGCCGCTCTCTCCGCGTGTAAAGAATTCATCCTCGGTTACTTCCTTTGCCTCGGTATGGTGAGCGATGAATACCAGTTCGACCTTCTCATACTGCTTGCGCAAGAAGCGTGTCATCCAGAAGAAGAAGCTGCGTGCACAATATTTCTCAAAGCTGCCCATCGATCCCGAGGTGTCCATCATCGCGATAATAACGGCGCTTGATTGAGGCTTAATAATTTCCTCCCACGTCTTGTACCGCAGATCGTCGGGACTAATGTGATGAATGCCAGGCTTGCCAGTGAGCGCGTTGCGCCGCAAATTTTCGAGGATCGTCCGCTTCTTGTCAATGTTGGACATGATGCCCTTCTTGCGAATGTCATTGAATCGAATGTCGGTAACCTCGACTTCCTCCTTATCCTTCTGCTGCAAGTTGGGCAGCTCCAATTCATCGAACAGCAGATTTTCGAGGTCTTCGATACTGATCTCCGCTTCAATGATGTCGGCACCGGCTTGATCACCAGCCTGCTTGCCTTTGCCTTGACCTTGTGAGCCGTCCGTGCCGAGCACATCCCCAACCTGACTGTCTCCGTCTCCTTGACCGACGTGCTTCTTCTTATTGAAGTTATAGACGAATCGGAATTCGTCCAGACTGCGAATAGGGACTTTAATGATTTGTTTGCCATCTGACATAATAATGTTCTCTTCGGTAACGAGATCGGGCAGATTCTGCTTTATCGCTTCACGCACCCTCTGCTGATGGCGTGCTTGATCTTGATAGCCTTTGCGATGGAGCGACCAGTCCTCGCGGGACACAATGAACGTCCGTTCGTTCAATGGCTGACACCTCCTGTTGGACGTATTAACTGATGACCTTTGCTGCTTGTTATGATCAATATATTCACGGGTTGCTGGGATAATGAAACGAGAGATGCACGCGCTCATTGAACTGAGGTGGCAGATTGAGATCGGCTCATTCATTTAGGTTTGAAGTCTGATAAGCAGGATGTGATACAATACAAGGTACTTAATTCTTATTTCATGAGTAACTTGAGGAAGTAGAAAGGGAGGTGCATGCAATGACAGCAGGCTCCAAGGAAGACGTAGAAGGACTGAAGGAGATTGGAAGGATTGTAGCATTGACCATCCAAGAGATGAAGAAGAGTGCATGTGCGGGCATGACGACAAAGCAACTGGATGAGATCGGTGGGGAAGTGCTGAAGCGTCATGGTGCTGTATCTGCACCGATGAAGGCATTTAAATTCCCGGGGCATTCTTGCATCAGTGTGAATACAGAGGTTGCACATGGGATTCCAGGCAAGAAAGTGCTGCAGCCTGGTGATTTAATTAATGTAGATGTATGCGCGGAAAAGAACGGCTATGTTGCGGATTCGGGACAGTCGTTCCAACTTGCTCCTTACAGCACGGAAATTACGGAACTGTGTCAATACACGCATGATACGATGATGAAGGTCATCTCTTCGTTGAAGCATGGAGTAAAGCTGAACACGATTGGAAAAATGTTCGAGGAAGCTGCTGATCAAGGCGGATATACCGTAATTCAAAACTTGTGCTCTCATGGTGTGGGGAGAGCTGTGCATGAAGAGCCAAGTATTCTGCCGATTTACAATCGACTCGATACAAGAATCCTGAAGGAAGGCATGGTTATTACGATCGAGCCATTCCTGTCCACAGGCGCGGACTATGCGGTGAAGCAGGCAGACGGCTGGACATTAAGCACGCCTGATGGCAGTGTAGCTGCGCAATTCGAGCATACGATTATTATTACGAAACAAGATCCGATCATTATCACAGTTGCATAGAAGCATCAGAACGATCTAGACTTTCGTCCAGTAAGAGGACGATAGTTCTGGATCAGTTTTGTTTTTACTCGTAGAGTAGGTTCTGACTGTGGCACAATCCGCTTTTTTCAAGAAGAGGGTAGCAGGAAAGGAAGGAGGCATGTTTGACATGAAACCAATAGGTGTCATATAATGAACCCTAATATGAAACCAAATGGTTTCGTAATAATGTCGATCTCGTTAGCACATGCTGACAGATATCGAATAGTTGGAGGAATAACATTTATGACGAATCATGCTTCTCAATCATCTCTCGATATTCAAAAAACAATTACATTGCAAGCACCGATCCAGAAGGTATGGGATGCGGTAGCTACATCGGAAGGCATTGCTGCCTGGTTCATGCCGAATGATTTCCAGCCTGAGCTTGGCTACGAGTTTCACCTGAATGCGGGCCCCTTCGGAAACTCGCCATGCAAGGTAACAGAACTCGATCCTCCGAACCGCTTGTCATTCCGTTGGGGGAAGGATTGGACGTTGACATTTGCCTTGGCTGAAGTTGATGGGAAGACGGAATTTACGCTCATTCATTCTGGATGGGATCCAGAGGGAATTACGGAGTTTGGCGAGACGCATACAGTTGTACGCGAGCGCATGAACAATGGATGGGACGGATTGGTTCAGAAGCTTCGTTCCATTATCGAGGCGTAAGATGGATTCATCCGCACCGAAGCATGATGTGTTCCAAGCGATAGCTGATCCTACACGCCGTAAGCTGCTGCAACTGCTTGCAGATCAGGAACTTCCGGTCACAGTGATTAGCGGACATTTCCCGATGAGCCGGACTGCCGTCTCCAAGCATTTGCGTATTCTGGCCGAAGCGGGACTTGTTAAGGATCGGAAAATTGGCAGAGAGGTTAGATATCGGCTGGATCCGGATCCACTGCTGGAATTGAAGAGATGGCTGGCCTATTATGATCGCTATTGGGATAACAAGCTGTCTATGCTCCAGCATTATGTGGAAAGCTCTGGTGATTCAGGTCGCTCTGAAGGTAATGTCGGAATGCAGGAGCAATCAGACAGCAGCGAGGAATAATACGAGTGGCTCGATCGCTCATCCGGATATTTCTTACAAGTAATTGCTGCATAAATGGAAGAACATCATCAAACCGCAGTGACCTGCCAAGTAGCGAGCAGGATGCTGCGGTTATTTTTTTGTTGATAATCTAAAAATAGACTTTTTCTAACAAAAATTTGAAAATAACCGATATACATAATGTATGACTTTGAGGGGGTTGTGCACTTATTTTTGTCCAATGAGAGCGATTCATTTACAAAGATCGTTGTCTTGTGGATGTGGGTGCTGTGCTGCGTTTTCTGTTATCAAAGTCATATCCGGTATTCCCGCTTCTCGATATGATTACATCATTAGTTCGAAGTAAAATCCTAATGATGAGGTCGATCGAGATGGAAACAAAACAAGGGCAAGGTGAAATGCTGCCATCACCCTCGCGCCGTAAAGAAAACCACAAGCAGGAAGGGCCAAGAATCACACGAGAAAAACGGACTGTTCTGCTCATGCTCCGCATATATTGTCATCATCATCATACACCGGAGCTGAATCCACATTCCGAGAACCATTCAGAGCAATGCGGATTATGCCCTAGCTGTGCTGAATTGCTTGCTTATGCTTGGAAGCGTCTTACCTATTGCCGCTTCGGAGAGCACAAGACGACATGTGAACGATGCGCGGTTCATTGTTATAAGCAAGACAAGCGTGATGCCATCAAACTCGTTATGCGGGAAGTAGGCCCTAGAATGCTGGTTAAGCATCCGATTGTCGCACTCCGTCATGTATGGGATAACCTTCGCGCCCCCGAAGGTGGTTAAATAAATCCCCTACCTCAGAATGCCCTATACGATCATATTTGTTAGTGGAAAAACAGAAATAATTCAGATAATATATAATCGTATCGAATATAGTTAAAAATTGCCGAAATGCGGCTTGAAGGGGCGAACATCATGTTGCGACGCTATACAATTTTAGGAAGTATAAATATGCTGTTATCCGTCGCTCTCGGTGCATTCGGAGCGCATGTCATGAAGGGGTTGTTGACACCTGAGCGGATGGCTACTTTTGAAACAGCTGTTCAATACCATATGGCGCACGCGCTTGGATTGCTTCTTATTGCGATATTGGCGGATAAACTGGCGGATCAGAAGAAGGTCGCATGGTCAGCTCGACTGATATGGATTGGTATTATTGTGTTCTCTGGCAGCTTGTATCTGCTATGCTTCACAGGAATTAAAATGTTAGGAGCGATTACACCGATTGGAGGGGTGGCATTCATCGCTGGTTGGTTGATGCTTGCTCTTGCTGCTCGTCG
This sequence comes from Paenibacillus sp. E194, assembly GCF_000935845.1. NCBI lineage: Bacteria > Bacillati > Bacillota > Bacilli > Caryophanales > Paenibacillaceae > Paenibacillus > Paenibacillus sp. E194. The sequence continues at coordinate 836 of NZ_JMDX01000024.1, read as the reverse complement.
ATGAGTGTTCGTACTGACTCCAACGCTGGAAGGAAGATACTTAGTGAGTGACCGTAAGGTACAGAATGAACGGCAATTGCAGAAGCGGGATCGCTCAATTCGATATGCTTTATATGTAATGGCTGTCTCTTTAATTACGGCAATCGTATGTACAGGGTGGGCTGTGCTGCAGTTGGAGGGATTGGCGCGAATGTGGGTGCTGATTCTGCTTACAGCGATGCTTGGATATGCTGCAGCTGCTAAGATTAGATCCTCATACTATGAACGGTTCGGAGTAGCACATAATCCGATAAGCACGATTGAGCCGCCAACTGTCTCTGTTCAGCCAACATGGAAGTCTTATTACGATCACCTGCCTGTTCCTATGCTGTTTGTCCGTCAAGATGGCAAGGTTGTCGGCATAAACCCAGCGTTCCAAGAGGTAACCGGGTTCGATGGCTCGCTCATCACAATCGGTCAATGGATGGAGGAACAAGCTTGCTCGAAGCTGATTCAGGCCATGGATCAAGTAACAAGCGGGGGCGAGATTGAGCTGGAATTGGTCGGATGCTCGAAGGATGGCTTCCCACAAGACTGGCTCATTCGAATGACGCAGCTTCCGGGACTGACTCATTGCCCAGAAGAGGAAGCCATTTTTTCAGTAAGTCTTCGAGACGCGAGTCCAAATCGATATATGGAAGAACGAATTCGCTACATGGCCTATTATGATGATATGACTGGCTTGCCGAATCGTCGAATGTTCATGCAACGGCTGGAAGAAGCGCTAGAGATGGCTGCTCATGCCTCGTTTTCATTGCGGTGCTGTACATGGATCTTGATCGGTTTAAGCGCATTAA